>JBBFMJ010000007.1:0-17883 GCA_037478515.1 Thermoanaerobaculia bacterium | reverse complement strand
GGCAATTCCCTTATTTCAGGAAATTGGCCTTGTAAATCCTTTAAAAGCTGAAAAGTAAACTGAGAAAATGCCTGAAAAACTCCATCTTCAATTGAGGAATCCAGCTCCTCCACCTCTTCAGCACTTAAGGCATTTAACTTATCCCACTCCCTTGCAATATCGCTGTATAAAAACATTATGCCTCCTTTGAATTAATTCCAAAAATATAAAAATTTTAATGCTTCAAAAGTTTTAATGAGGTCTCTGCCCTCTTTATCTTCTTCTTTGCTTCCTCTTGCTCTGCACCGGATAGGTGCTTTAAACTTTCTTCTGCCTCAGCAATTTTTGCCAGTTCTTCTTCCTCTCTGACTTTCTCCCTTTCAATTATTCTATCCAGAAGAACAGTTATATTGTTATCTAAAACCTCCACAATACCTTCATCAACTCCCAAAAAGTATTCCTTTCCATCTTTCAGATAGCGCAGAATTCCTATACCCAAGGATGCAAGAAGAGGTCTGTGCCCTGGCAGTATTCCAATTTCTCCCGTTAGAGCAGGAATAAAGACAGCTTCAACGGTCTCGTCAAGGATTTTTTTGCTTTTTGTAAAAATTTTTAAATTCAACCCATTTTCCATTACAGAAGTTCCTTTTTTATCCTCTCTGCTTTTTCATATACCTCTTCAATTCCACCCACCATATAAAAGGCTTGTTCTGGTATTTCATCACATTTTCCTTCAATTATTTCTTTAAAACCTTCAATGGTATCCTGAACCTTAATATATTTTCCTTTAAGTCCTGTAAATTGTTCTGCCACATGGAAGGGCTGGGATAAAAATCTCTGGATTTTTCTTGCTCTGGAAACGGTCAATTTATCTTCTTCAGAAAGCTCTTCCATCCCCAAAATGGCAATGATATCCTGCAAATCTTTATATCTTTGTAAAATTTCCTGAACCCTCCTTGCCACTCTGTAATGTTCTTCCCCTATTATCCTTGGGTCCAGAATTTTAGATGTGGAAGCCAGCGGGTCCACAGCTGGATATATACCCAGTTCTGCAATCTGTCTTGACAGGACTGTGGTGGCATCCAAATGGGCAAAGGTTGTGGCTGGTGCAGGGTCAGTTAAATCATCAGCAGGAACATATATTGCCTGAACAGAGGTAATGGAACCCTTCTTAGTGGAAGTTATCCTTTCCTGTAGTTCTCCCATTTCCGTTGCCAGGTTTGGCTGATAACCCACAGCAGAAGGCATCCTGCCCAGCAGTGCTGAGACCTCGGAACCTGCCTGGACAAACCTGAATATATTGTCTATAAAGAGCAAAACATCCTGCCCCCCGAAGTCCCTGAAATATTCTGCCACTGTAAGGCCGGTAAGCCCAACCCTAAGACGGGCACCAGGGGGCTCTGTCATCTGCCCGTAAATTAAAGCCACTTTTGACTTTCCAGGAACAAGTTTTATCCTGCCTTTCTCGTCCCTTAATATTTTCCCGTTTTCATCTTTTTCCACTGCAATTACCCCTGCTTCCTGCATTTCCAGCCAGAGGTCATTTCCTTCCCTGGTCCTCTCTCCTACTCCTGCAAAAACAGAAAATCCACCATGCTTTAAAGCCACATTGTTTATGAGTTCCATAATAAGGACTGTTTTTCCTACACCAGCACCACCAAAAAGACCTGTTTTTCCACCTTTTGTATAGGGCTCAAGCAAATCAATTACCTTAATTCCTGTCTCAAACATAACCGTCTCTGTGGATTGCTCTTCCAGTGGAGGTGCTTTTCTATGAATTGGCAGGTATTCCTCTCCTCTAACATCCCCAAGCCCATCTACGGGCTCCCCGATAACATTTAAAACTCTTCCCAAGGTCTCCTTTCCCACTGGAATGGTAATGGGCTTGTGGAAAGTAAAGGCTTTCATTCCCCTTTGCATACCATCTGTTGGCTGCAAAGCCACACACCTTACAACCCCATCGCCTAAATGCTGTGCCACTTCAGATACAACCTTAATCTTTATACCTGCCTCGGGAATCTCCTCTTCAACAAAAATGGCACTGTAAATTTCAGGAATTTCTTCAGGCGGGAAAGCCACATCAATTACGGGCCCCACTATCCTTATAACTTTTCCTACACTTTTTTCCATATTAACTACTCCTTATTTTTTCTATTTTGAGCCGGGACAAACCCAGCAAAAAACCTTTCCCAGATCATTTATTCCTCAAAGCCTGAGCCCCTGAGACAATTTCAATAAGTTCCTTTGTTATGGATGCCTGGCGCATTCTGTTGTAAAAAAGCGTCAAGGACTGGATCATATCTTCTGCATTTTTTGTTGCCAGTTCCATAGATGCCATACGAGCAAATTGCTCAGCCAGATAGGACTCAATCAAAACCTGATGGATTTTGGTTTTTATAAATCTCTCTATTATCTGCCCTGCCAGAATCTCAAAGGGAGGGTCAAAAATATACTCTACAGAGGGCTCCTCTTTTTTGGATTCCAGGGGTAATAGTTTTTCAAAAACCACAGGTGTCTTTCCCATTGAGTAAAACCTGGCAGAAAGTAAAAAAACCTCCTGAACTTCTCCGGAAAGAAAAGAATTTTCTGCAAGAGAAAATATTTCTCCAGAGGGAATTTTTTCAAAATCTTTAAATATGTTAGAAAAAGAAGAGAGGATTTCCAGATTAAATTTTTTTATGGAACTTATTATCCTTGCTCCTACGGGTATAATTAAAAGATTTGCTTTTCCCCCGTATTTTAAAAATTCCTCTATTATATGGGAATTATAGGAACCACAAAGCCCTCTATCCCCACCAACTATTATAACCAATCTTTTTCTTACTCCATCCCTTCTAAAATAAGGGTGGTTTATCTTTTTGTAAAGGGGTAAAACTCTTTCAATTATAAGATTTAAGGAATCGGAATATTTCTTGAAGGTATTCAATTTTTCCTGAACCTTTCTCAGCCGAGCAGCAGCCACCATTTTCATTGCCTTTGTTATCTGCTGGGTTGATTTAACGGATTTTATTCTCCTTCTTATATCTCTTAAATTAGGCAACCTTGGCCTCCGGATTTTCTTTTATAAAACTTTCTGTAAAATCTCCAATAACTTTTAAAAGCTTTTCTTCCATTTGTTTGGAGATATCCTTTTTTTCCTTTATTTCTTTCAAAATATCTTTCTTTTCTTCTCTGAAATATTTCAAAAGGTTTTCCTCATAAGTTTTTATGAAAGGAATTTTAATTTGATCCAGAAAACCCTTTGTTCCAGCAAAAATGCTTATAATCTGTTCTTCCACCTCCATAGGTTTAAATTGGGGCTGTTTTAAAAGTTCTGTAAGCCTCTCTCCCCTTGCCAGTTGTTTTAAAGTTGCCTTATCCAGGTCCGAACCAAATTGAGCAAAGGCAGCCAGTTCCCTGTACTGGGCAAGGTCCAGCCTTAAAGTTCCTGCTACCCTTCTCATAGCCTTTATCTGGGCATTTCCACCTACACGGGAGACAGAAAGTCCTACATTTATAGCAGGTCTTATCCCTGCATAGAAAAGGTCTGTTTCCAGGTAGATCTGTCCATCGGTTATGGAAATTACATTTGTGGGAATATAGGAAGAAATATCTCCCATCTGTGTTTCAATTATGGGAAGAGCAGTAAGGGAACCTCCACCTAAACGGGTGTCTAATTTTGCCGCCCTTTCCAGCAATCGGGAATGCAAATAGAAAACATCTCCTGGGTATGCCTCCCTTCCAGGTGGTCTTCTGAGGAGGAGAGAAATTTCCCTGTAGGCAGCTGCATGTTTGGATAAGTCATCATAAATGCATAAGGCATCCATCCCCCTGTCCCTGAAATATTCACCCATAGCACAGCCAGCATAAGGAGCAAGGTATTGGAGGGAGGAAGGATCTGAAGCCGTTGCTGAAACCACTATGGTATGTTCCATTGCCCCAAAGTCCTCAAGGGTTTTTATAACCTGAGCAACTGTGGATTTTTTTTGACCAATAGCCACATATATACAAATTACATCTTTTCCTTTCTGGTTTATTATTGTATCAATACAGATGGCTGTCTTTCCTGTTTGCCTGTCTCCAATTATAAGCTCCCTTTGTCCCCTTCCTATGGGGATCATAGAGTCAATGGCTTTTATACCTGTTTGAAGCGGAGTATTTACTTTTAACCTATCCACCACTCCAGGGGCAAGGCGTTCCACAGGGTTAAAATGGTTTGTCCTTATTTCTCCCTTCCCATCCAGAGGCATCCCTAAAGGATTTACAACCCTTCCAATGAGGGCTTCACCAACCGGAACCTGCAAAATCCTTTTTGTTCTCTTTACTATAGCACCCTCCTTTATCTTTTCCACTTCTCCCATAACAACACATCCCACGGAGTCCTCTTCCAGGTTTAAAGCAAGCCCGTAAATTCCCTCCCCAAAATCCACCATCTCCCCTGCCATAACCTTTTCAAGTCCATGGATTATAGCAATTCCATCGCCCACAGAAACCACCGTCCCTATTTCTTCCAGTTCCACCTTGGTTTCATATCTTTTAAGCTGTTCCTCAATAAAATCCCCAATTTTTACAGGATCTATTGCCATAACTCCTCCTCAAGCTTCAAATTTTTTAAATTCCCCCTTATTGAAGCAATTAGATTATAACTTTCTGAAATTGCTTCAAATCCTCCAAGGATTTCAGGATCTATAATAAAATTTGGTTTTATTTTCCTTTTAAAATTACTTTCCAGGTACTTTACAATCTTTTCTTTTGTACCTTCCCCTATTTCTGAAGGAATTAAAATATCCACAAATATAATGCCCTTTCTTTTTAAAAAACCCTTTTCAATTTCCCCAATTATTTGGGGAAGGTAGCTCAGGGCATAACCCTTAAAGAGAGAATGAAGAATAATTCTGGACCTTTTTTGCACCCCAGCCATCTCTAGGGCTTTCAAAAAGGCCTCTTCCCTTCTTTCAAAAGGTATGAGGGGATTGGAAAGAAGTTTTAAAATTTTAGGATTTTTATTAAAAATTTCAGAAAAAAGCTTTAAACTTTCAAGCCCTTCCTCACCTTCACTTAAATGCCTTGAAATATCCCTGGCTAAAATCTTTAAATTCAGTTTATTCATTCTTTGCCTCTAAGATTTTCAATACAAACCTTTCTCTTTCTGTATCATCCAGGGTCCTTTTTAAAATATCCTGAGTTTGATCCATAATTTTATTTCTGGCATAAGTTAAAATTTCCTTCTTTATTCTTTCCTCACTTTCTTTTAAATCCCTTTCAAATTGTTTTTTTAATTTATCCAAAAACTTTTCTGTCTCTTTTTCCATCTCTTCCTTGGTCTCTTTTTTTAATTCCTCAAATTTAATTTTGATGGTGTCCAGCTCCTCTGCCAGCTTTTCTCTTAAATACTTTGCTTCCTCCTCTATTCTTTTGGCTTCTTTTTCTTTTTTCTTTGCCTCTTCCCTTTTCAGGAGAATCTCTTTTTTATAATTTTCCAGAAATTCCTTTACTGGCTTTCTGGCAAAGTAATAAATCAAATAAAAAAATATTAATAGATTTAAAGTTTTTAAAACTACCTTTATTATTTCAAGCCACATCTTTTTTCAGGACTTTCTTTACAAGATTTTGAGAATAAAGGGATAATTTTTTATCAATTAAAGCCATAGCTTCCCTTTTTTCTTTTTCCATCTCTTTAATGCTTATTTTCATCTTTTCCATTAATTCTTTTTTAAAATTCTCAATTTCCATTGCTTGTTTTTCCCTTAGGGCTTTTGAAAACTCCAGATACGCCTGTCTTTCCTTTTCCCTTAAATGCTGGCTCTCCCTGTCATATTCTTCTTGAGATTTTTTTAAAAGCCCCAGGGCTTTTTCATAAATTTCTTCCCTATTTGCTATAAATTGCTCCCTTTCTTTTAATACCTTAAGGAGGGGGTCAAAAAGGTTCCTTTTCAAGACAAAAAAGGAAGCCCAGAATATTAAAATCATAAAAAAAAGGGAAAAATCAAAAACTGGAAGCTTCCCTTCCCTTATGGGACCATAAGCTATAAAAAAGAGGGCAAGATAAATAATAAAAATAACTGGTATAGTTAATTTATGCATAAGAAATAATTTTTTAACATAAAACAAAGATTTTTTCAAGCGATATTAAAAATTTGAAAAAGACCCATTTAGATGATATTATAATTTAAATGAAGCAGACAATAATGTTATTCTTTACAGCTCTCTTTTTAAAAATAATATTTTTTTTTCAAATTATAAAATATGACCCTTCCCTTAAATTTCCCCAAATAGATAGTGCCTACTTTTTAGAAATTTCCTCCAATTTAAAAGAAGGGAAATGGATACCTGAGCCTGAAGGATTTTATCTTTTACCCCCTGGCTATTCTTATTTTTTATCCCTTATTCCATACAATACGGGAAACTTTAAAAATATTTTTTTAATTCAAATTTTCCTTGGTGCCCTTGCTGTGGTGCTCATAAAAATTTTAGGGACAAATATTTTTGGAAAAAAGGTAGGAACCATTGCTGCCCTTTTTTTTCTTTTTTATGGTCCAAGCACTTTTTATGAGGTTAAAATTTTAAGTGAGTCCATTTTTTCTTTTTTTTTTCCTACTATTTTTATTTTTCTATTTTTCCCAGAAAAAATTACTGCAGTTTATTTCAGGATTTTTTTTGGGTTTTTTATGTATCTTAAGGCAAAATTTTTTACTCTTCTGGATTTTCTTTTTTTTATGGATACTTTTTAAAGAAAGAAATAAACTCTTTGTTTTAATTTTATCCTTACCACTAATTTTTATAATCCCAGTTGTAAATTTTATTGGGACTGGAAAATTTTTGGGAACCTCTGCACAGGGAGGAATTGCTCTTTATATGGGAAATAACCCTTATTCCTATGGACTTTTTTCTGACCCCATTGGTTTGAGGGGAAACCTTCACCAAATGGCAAAGCAAGTTCAAATTTATACGGAAAAAGAAGCAAAAAAAAATTTAAGCCCCCTTGAAATTAACTTTTACTGGGCAAAAAAGGTTTTTGTCTGGGCAAAAGAAAATCCAATGGATTTTTTAAGAAATTTTATTTTTAAAATACAAAGATTTATGGACAACTGGGAATATGGAATAAATGAGCAATGGATATGGGGAAGCCCAAAGATAACTTACCTTTTCCCTTTGCCCTTTGCCTTAATAATTTCAGCAGGGATTATGGGTTTAATTCTTTCCATAAAATCCAAAGAAAATTTCCCCTTTTTTTTATTTTTCCTTTCACAGCTTTTAGTTTTATTAATTTTTTTCCCTTCCTCAAGGCACAGATTTCCTTTAATACCAGTGCTCTGCCTTTGGTCAGGGCTTTTTCTGGATAGATTTTTTTCTCTGGAAAGGAGGAAAAAAATATTCCATTTAACCTTTTTCCTCTTGATTTTATTTTTTTCCATAATTGGAGTACCTGATGAAAGGAGAAAACCAGATCCTTTTATAAATTATAATCAAAGTATAGCATCCCTTTCCTTAGGGGACCTGGAAAAGGCAAACTATTGGATAGAAGAAGCACTAAAAGGAAACTGGGCAGTTCCTTTTTTCCACTCGGCAAAAGCAAAGATTTATTATTTACAGGGGAAAAAGGATAAAGGTATAAGGGAAAAATGGTATGCCTTTTACCTTGGAGAATCAGAAGCCCAGCTTTTAAATGAACTGGGAAAATGGTCTCTGGAAAAGAAAAAATTTAAAGCTGCAGAAAGGGTCTTTAAAAGAAGTGTTGAGGTATATCCAAAAAGCGGAGCATCTGCAATAAACTTAGCCCAGGTGCTTTTTTTACAAGGAAAAAGGGAAGAAGCAAAAATATGGTATCAAAAAGGGATTTCCTTAGGAGGAATGCCAAATCCTTATCTTGAAAAAACCTTTAAAAATTTAGAAGAAAACTCCAAAAAGAAGAATTAATATTAACCCTAAAAAAAAATGTATAGTACGGTAAGTTTTTCTAAAAAATACTGGATTTTTATTTATCAATCCAAAAAATATTATAAAAAAAGCAGCAATTGAAAATGTAAGCAAAAATATAAAAGATTTTTTTCCAAGAAAAAAGCCCAAAAAAAGGTCACCTGAAGAAATAAAGATTATAGAACCACCCTTTATAATTTCATTTTTAATTTTATGCGCCATTGTTTTCCGACCTAAAGCCATATCCTTTTCTTTATCCAATAGTAAATGGTTCCAGTAACCACCCGTAAAAAGTAAAGAGAGGGAAAGAGCATAGGGAAAAACTGAGGAAAATTCAGACCCATCCCAAACTCCACCAGAAATTGTAAAGACAAAACTTCCTGAAAAATGAAGGATTGAATCCAGAGGTGGCCTTTGCTGCAAAGATAGTTTATGATTGTTATATATAATTGAAAGAAAAATTGAAGATAAAACCCAAGGAAAGCTATTTTTTGAAAATATAAAGGCAAGGAAAATTCCAAGAGTGTATAAAATTATCCTTAAAATTTTTAAAAAAAATAAAGAAGGAGGAACAGGATAGGAAGAATATTCATTTTTATAAATACCCTCAATTTTGTTATCCAAACTTATTCCTGCTCCTATAATAAAAGAAATTAAAATTAATTCAGGAGGCATAAAACTTTGATTTATTAATAAGTATCCCCCTAAGGGAAAAGATGCAAAAATCCCTATATCTGCAGGCTTAAAAATATTTTTCAAATAAAGCTTTAAATTTCTAATTCTATATCCTTGTTTAAAATCTCCTTATGGGCAGGTCCCAGAGTTATCCCTTGAGTTATTTCCACATTGCCCTGAAGGAGTTGTTCCATTTCTTTGACCTGAAGAAGACATACCCCAGCTGGATTCAGTTCCTGCTCCATTATCTGTAACCAAGACAAACCAAATGTTTGTTGTAGAACCAATATTCCAGGTATCTGGATTTAAAATATCACATTTAGAACCAGCAATTTGATAACTGGAAAGCCCAGACAAAGGTCCATAAATTATATTCACATTGGAAGTGGCACATTGGTCGTCCCAGTTCACTATAAGCTGGGTCCCATCGGAATTTGCTTTTGAGACAAGGACAGGAGTCGTTGTGCCGCTGCCATCTGGTATGGGTTTTGGAGACAAAGCAGGGCAGCTGGCATTCCAGGTTCCACAATTTGCCTGGGTGGCTCCCCTTATTATCACATAGTCCACACTTCCAGTTTCATTTGCATTGCTTGCATTGTTTCTAAACCTAATTCTGAAATTTGCATTGTTTGAAGCCCCTTGAGGCAGAGCAATATCAACCCCGCATTGCCAAGATGTGGGCTGACCATACCAGGCTGAGTACCAGCTTGAACCATCATACCATTCCAGATACAAGTATTCCCCTGCATCCATTCCAGTTGTTAATACATCAAATATTATGTGTATGTTTGTGTAACCCAAAGTGGATTGAATGTGAGTAAGTGTTGCATTACTTGCTCCGCTTATCCTTGCATAACTTGTTGAATGGGGAGGACAATGGGTTGAATTTTGAATTGTTGTGCTTCCCGGTGGGTTCTGTGTCCAGTTGTTTAAATTTGCAAAATCATCTAAGAACAGGTCATAAACTCCACCAGGGATTCCCACCTGTTGGCTCCTGAAATTTAAATCATCAGCATAGGTATAATTTCCAGAATCTGAGCTCTTATTAATTAAATCAAAGCCAATGGAGGACCCACAGGGATAGGTACTATACCAAAAGTCAGGATCCACCAAAAATTCAAAGGTATAACTGGCAGTCCCAGAAACAGGTATATCTCCAAAATCCCCTGGATTATTGCAAACTTCAATTCCTTCACCTGAAAGGGAACCAAAGACATCATTTGCAGGGGCATTTCCAATATTTCTTACTGTAACACTCATCTGCCACCTTTCCCCTGCTTCCATAACACCATCCCCATCTTCATCTAAAGGTGTTGGACTTCCACTGGAAAAATATACAATATTTGGCTGGGCAGGGGTGCAGGGCTGAACAACACAGGAAGGTGCCTGTTGGTAAGTCAGAACTATATCATCCACAATCATCCTCCACATATCTGGAGCACTGGTGCAATGGAAACCTATATAGTATGTCCCAGTTGTTGGAACTGTAAAGGTTGGGGACTGGAGCTGGCAGGTTGTGTTTGTTATGTTTGTCTGGCTCCAGATAAGTATTGTCTGGGAAGCGGCATTTGGGGCTGTCCCTATTTTTACTTCTAAGTTCTCTGGATAAGTAGAAGAAGCAACCCTCATATTAAAATTCAATGTATAGGTTACTCCT
The DNA here is from genome assembly GCA_037478515.1 of Thermoanaerobaculia bacterium. Taxonomy (GTDB): domain Bacteria; phylum Acidobacteriota; class Thermoanaerobaculia; order UBA2201; family UBA2201; genus JBBFMJ01. The sequence goes on along the minus strand of JBBFMJ010000007.1, from coordinate 7,676 downwards.
GCTTGAAGTTGAATCCCCGGTGTAAATGCCCAGGAATTGGCTGCTTGGGTTGTATGATAGGGATAGTTTAATTGATTTGGGGCAGAACAATAATAGGAATTGTAGGTTGCCCAAGGGTTTCCACTTATTACCTGTGTCGTCCATCCTGGTGGCAGGTTTGGAACTGTTACTGAATTGAAGTTTTCCTGAAATACTGTTACTGTTCCTCCTGGCACAACCTGTCCTACTATTAATGTAAAGGTATCAGTCCAGTTTCCTTCATTTGAACTTATATTTATATTAAATTGTATTTCTGTCCCACAGGTAACCCCTGTCCCCACTCTAAAGGAATAATGGTTTGCCTGGCTTGTACCTGTTCCACCTGCTGGAATATCTGGAAAAGTTGCATAGTTGTCTGTAATTGTTATACCTCCTGTTGTAGTGGAAATTGTGGCGGAAACACCAGTTGTCCCTTGCGAACCATTATTAAATAAAGTTATTTGAAGGTTTATGTCTTCCCCCGGATCTATGTATCCATTCCCCACTCCACTCCCCGAACCACTGCAGGAATCTGTAAAGGTGTAGGTTTGATATTCAAGGTATGGCCCACAAGCCTGGACATAAGTAATGGTTATGCTCCACCCATTTAATGTCCCCGTATCTCCTCCTGCATCATCTGATACTTCAAGTGTCCAAGTTCCCTGTGCGCTTTCTCCGTCCAGTGCAGAAAGAAGTCCTTCAGGCTTAAAGGAACCTGTAAATGGTGCTGTCCCTGAAGTAATGGGTGTGGATGCTTCATCATCAAATACAGTATTTACATAATTGTCCCCTGAAGAGCCATTATCTGTAGAAAGTTCCACCCTTGTCCCCGTTGGAGAGATTAAATAAATATCCAAATCCCCATCATAAGTGTGTGTAATGTTTGTAATTGTAACATTTACATCTATAATTGTTCTGTTTTCTGAAATTGTAATAGTGGAAGTAACAGTGGAATTGTCATTTATTGCCTTTGGTACATCTGTTGAAGCTATATTCAACTGGACTTCACCTGGCGTTTCAAAACTATAGTAGCTTCCTCCATTGTTATCTGTAGTGGTGTTTCCATAAGTATCTGCTGACCTTACAAATAAGTAATAGGTAGTACAGGGAGAAAGCCCTGTCAGATGTATTATATGGCTTGTTACCATTGAAGGATCTGAGGCATTCCATTGAACTGGTGGTATGCCTGTATCATACTGGACATAACTGTTGGAAAGTTCATCCGTTGTCCATACCACATCTGCTGATGTCCCAGTTATATTTATTATTTGAACATTTGTAATAATCGGTCCTTTGCAGTCCGTTATTGCTGTGTCCTGTACTATCTGTGGATTGCCTGTCCCATCATCTGCATCATAATAAGTGGCTGTTATTGTCTCACTATCTGCAACCTGTAATATGCCATCTCCAACTGTCCTTGGTAGTCCTCCTGTATTTATGCTCCCCTTAAATACACCTACCCCTGTTTCATAGCATATAACTGTCTCAGAATCTCCGCCAGTAGTGGTAACTATTGCCTGGGCTGTCCCTGATAAATCTGTATCTCTTATGGTTATCCAGATTGTATCATTATTACAGTGGTATATGTTTCTGTCCATAGAGATCTGCCCCGCTGAGGTTGCACATATCCCTGACCCAACAATTTTTACATTGTCCACTTCCCAGTACCAACCATTGTTTCCCACATATCTGAACCTTATTTTTACATTTGTATTTCCTATATATGAATCCAAAGATATGTTTTCATGTGCCATATTTGCAGTGGTTGCATCATAATGGGCAAGGGTTGTCCAGGTGGGATGCTGGTCTGATGTTATATCCACATAGGCATCCTCTGCACTGTATTCATAAAAGTAATGGTCAAATTCAAGGGAAACAGAAGTGAGTTCAGAAGAAATATTGAAAGCAGGGGTTATGAGCCATTCATCCTGATTTTCAACTGGGCTATAATAAACCCTTGCAACATATCCATAAACTCCTCCCTTTGAATATTTATACCAGTCATTTTCATTCCAGGTCCCAGGGACACTTCCATGGTCTTCTATTGTCCAGCCAGCGGGAGGATTATTGCCATAAGGTCCCCAGGGACCTTCAAAGTTTTCATCAATTAGATTTACCATAAGCCCTGTTATAAAAGTATAGTAGGAACCATTGTTATTATTTGACCCAGTGTTTCCCACGGAGTCTGTGGATTGCACCCAGAAATAATATTTCGTACAGGTATCCAGTCCTGTAATTGTAACTGAATGGTTTGTGGTCATAGCACTACTGGTGGCAGTGGACCAGTTTGGAGGATTGGAACTGTAGTATAAAACACTATTTGATAATTCATCTGTTGTCCAGGTTATTGTTGCTGCTGTGCCTGAAACTGATGCCTGCACATTTGTTATAATTGGTCCCTGGCAATCTGTGGTGGCTGTGTCGTATTTTGGAACATTTGTACCCCCCTGCCCATCATTTAAATCAATATACCTTACAGTAATTGTATCATTGTGGGCAGCTGAAAGTAAATTATCTCCATGGACTGGGGCAGAAGAAGTAAGAGATATGCTTCCTTTAAAAACACCTGAGCCTGCTGGATTTTCAATAAGCAAAACTGTTTCTGGAGTTGATTCTGTATTTGTCCAGATTGAAACTTCCTGGATGCCATTTCCTTTTAAATCTGCATCTGATACAAGAATATTTACTGTTGAAGAACAATTGTAAAGCGACTTATCTAAGCTCACTATTCCATTTGAGGTCTGATCTGTGGCATTGTATATGAAAAGTGCAAAATCCTGATCTGTAGAATAAGAATTTCCAGGTATTGCATCAGCAGAAATATTTGTGGCATTGATTGTAACAGTAAAAACCCCTGTGGTTCCCGGGGGAAAATATACTGCTTCTACATTGTTTAAATTATCTGCTGCCCCACCTGATGTTGAATAACCATTTAAAAATACATTCCCCAGGTATGTATTCCCTCCCATCTGAACCACTAAATCCAGGTCGTTTACCAGACAGGGATTACAATCGGCAACCCCTGGATAGTCAGTATAAACCATCATAATTCTAACTGGAAGAGATGGGTCCACCACTGTGAATACAGGCATTGGCTGAAAGGACTGTCCGGAGGAAGTAAAAATGTGCCCCTGATCATAAAAATATTTACTGGCATTATCCACCATCCTTCCTAAATTCACCCTTCCCCAACCCTGCCTTATATTTGGATGATGGGTTATGGTTCCTCCATTTCCATCCTCTCCACCATACATATCATCTGCTGTTCCAAGCATAATTGCTTTTACCATAGCAGGAGAGGGAGGTATGCCCGTTTGATTTTCATACCATTTGTAAATCAATGCAGCAGCCCCTGCCATACCTGGTGTGGAATGGCTTGTACCAGAGGACCAGGTATAATAGGTCTGTCCTGTGGGCCAGTAGGCATCATCTGGAGGTGGATTGAAATCATTGCTAGGACCTCCGCAAACAGAAGAGCCATCAAACCCAGAGTACTGGGAAGCTGCTCCCTGTATATGATTTCCAGGTGCCATGGCATCTGGTTTGATTCTTCCATCTGTGCAGGGACCGGGCGATGAAAAATCTGTTATATCATTACAATTATTGGCATTAGAGTCTCCACAACCATCTGCCTGATTATGGTCTCTTACATTTTCAGAGGCACCAGAAGTAATAACATTTTTTGCAGTCCCTGGTGCTCCCACCATTCCTTCTGAAGGACCATCATTTCCTGCTGCAAATACCACAATAAATTGTTGAAGCCCATCTGAAGGATTATCGTCGGCATCCCTCACAAGACGATCATAATCAGCAGAATCAGCAGAATAGCCGCCATAGGTTGAAGCACCCCAGGAATTTGAAGTTATAACTGCCCCTTGATCCCTTGCCGGCTCTGTTATTTCTACCATTGTAGCAGGACAAAATGAACCACTATCATTGAAGACCTTTGTATGCCCTCCACGGGCTGTGGGAGCAACACCCGTTCCATATTTATATCCATTGGCATCCGCCATCCCAGTCCTGTCTCCATCTCCCATTACTATTGCCTGGTTTATTGTCCCATGCCCTCCAACCCCATGGTTTCCATCTCCACAGGTGTCAAATTGATAAATAACCCTGCACTGGGTTCCAGAAGCATTGTCAAAATCAGGGTGGTGTTGTCCTACAATGGTGTTTCCAGTATCCCATCCATCATCTGCCACATCAACTATTACCGAACTTAAATCCCCAAGACCTACAGAAGAAAGCCAGGATTTATATCCAGGACCATTTGGTACAGAGCCATTATGGTTTCCTGCCACAATCTGGTCCTGAACCTCATCAAACAATTTCTTTGGGAGGTCTGGAGAAGCCCAGATTATATGCTCTAATGAGACCACCTTTTCAGCAACAGACCTGCTTCCAAAAACCTTTAAGGTAAAATAGGGCGCTGTAACCTTTTTGGGCCATTCAAATTTTACCCCGTATTCCTTTAATTTCTGAAGGGTATTTTCCACACCTTTGCCATTGGCTATAACCAATGCTGCATTTCCTTCCACATATTTTTCTGCTTTTTGGATATAAGGAGAAAGACGCCATTCTGGATTGAGCTTGCCTACCCAGTCCACACCTTGAAGAGAAGAAAGGGATGAAACTGGTTTTCCCACATAGGAAATGCAGGCAAAATTTGGAATATAATGGGTTATAACGGTATCTGGAAGATTTTTTACTGAATTTACCCAGGTATCCTTTATGGGACCCTTGAAGTGAAAAATGTAAAGCCCTGGTTCCTGAATTGAATAAAGAGATGGTTTTTGAATTACAGAAAAAGGCATTGATATCCTGACAACATCCCATTGGGGAAGGGGCTTTATAAATGCTCCAGAATTTTCAATACCAGAAGTGAGTTTTTCAGTTAAAAGAGCAGTTTCATAAAATTCCAGTACTTCAATTCTGTATTTTAAAGCAAACTGCCTTGGATCCTGACCCTGAGGTGGAAAAATAAGAAAGCGTTCTGCAGAAAATAAATTAATTGTTAAAAGGATGTAAGAAAGGAAAAACACTGAAAAAAAAGTTCTCATAATTACCTCCTCCAAAAATAATTTTAATCATAAAAAATATTAAAGTCAAGAGGAATTTCTAAAAAATAATGGTAAAATAAGAGATATGCTAAAGCCAACAGATGAAAAGGTCTTTGAACTGGAAATGTGGGTCAAAGGACTTTCTTCAATTTTTCAAATTGAAAATCTACCTATGAGTACCTATGAAAAGGAACATGCTTCCCTTTACAATTTCAGGTCTTATCTTCCCTGCATAAAAATTGCCTTAAATAAAATAAATACCCTTTTAAATGAAACCATAGGTGCTGATAAATACCATTTTACACAGTTTTTACTCTATATCCAGAAAATAGAACCAGAAAAAACCATGACAAGGGAAACCCTCCATGGAGAAATACTCCTGGCTATGGAAAGGATAGAGGATCTGGAAAGGATTTCCACAGAACTTTCAGCCCTTTCCTTTATGCCCTATCAGAGTTATCTTTCCTTTGGAAGAATAATTCAGGACTTTGTAAAGCAATACCTCTCCCTTTCAAAGATTTTTAAAGGTGAAGCAAAGCCCTCCTGGGGGAATATAAACAGTGAACTTATAAAAGAACACTTAAAGATAATTAAAAGAAATGAAAATTCAAAGCATATTTTAACCCTGCTGGTTGCCTTCATTAAGGGAATGAGGTATCTGGAACACATATATGAAAACCTTCAGGATCAAAAAAACTATAATGGGGCAATCCTCCTCTTTTGTCTTTTAAATTCTCAGCTGCAGAAAATTTCAAATTTTATTCAAACCATCCTGCTTCCCCTATATGAAAAGGAAAAAGCCATATCCAGTTGTCTGGATGGGCTCCTTTTTTCTTCTAAAATGGAAATGAAAAAGGTTATGGAATTGGAACTGGTGGATGTTTCAGTTTTAATTGATCCAAAACTGGTAAGGGCAAAACTGGAAGATAGCCAGGGAATATTGAGGGACCTCTATCAGCAAAACTTTGTTTATCTCGTGGAAACCTTTTCCCTGATGGAAGTAGAAGGAAATAAACTTTTTCCCTATTATCAAACAAGAAAGGAGCAATCTAAAATACTCCTGGAGGACTTAAAAAATCTGGAAAGGGAGCTGGAAAAATTTAAAGATACTGGCTCCAGACAGGACTTCCAAAACTTTTATAACACTCTTTTAAATTTTGAAGGAAAATCAATGAAGTATTTGATGTACAAGGACTGGCAACCCTTTGAAAAATTCATTGGAGAGTTCAGAAATGCTTCAAATTTAAAACAGAGGGAAATCCTGGGACACCAGTTTGATGTTTTTTTAAAGACCCTAATTCAGATGGTTTCCAAAAGAGCAGTCCTTAAGGAATGAAAAAAAATATCTGGAAAGTTGCAGGTGGGGTTACCCTTATAACCTTTCTTTCAAGGGTTTTTGGGTATTTCAGAGATAAGGTTATGGCATATATTCTGGGCGCTTCCTTTCTTTCTGACTCTTTTTTTGTTGCCTTCAGGATTCCAAATATGTTCAGAGGGCTTCTGGCAGAAGGAGCACTCCATGCTGCCTTCATTCCCATACTTTCAGAAGTAAAAAGGGAAAAAAAAGAAGAAATTTTAAGATTTGTAAGTCAGGTTCTTATAATTCTCACAATGGCTTCCACTGTTATAGTGATACTGGGGATAATTTTTTCGCCTTTTCTTATAAATTTAATGGCAAAGGAATTCAATCAAACAGAAGGAAAATTTGAACTCACAGTCCTTCTTAACAGGATAATGTTTCCTTACCTTCTATTTATAAGTTTGGCAGGGCTTATGCAGGCAATTTTAAATGTTTATTCAAAATTTTATCTTCCTGCCTCCACTCCAATATTTTTAAGTATTTCCATAATATTTTTTGGAATTTCCCTCACAAAATTAGGTTTAAATCCTGTCTTTTCCTTTTCCACAGGTGTGCTGGTGGGGGGCTTTTTACAATTTTATCTGCAATATAGAGAATTGAAGAAAATAGGAATAGTTTTTTCCCTTCCTAAAAATTTAATTTCTCCAGAAGTTAAAGAACTCTTTTATAAAATACTCCCTGGCGTCTTTGCCCTGGGGATAAATGAGATAAATCAAATAATTGGAACCCGGTTTGCTGCTTGGTCGGGGGATAAATCAGTCAGTTTCCTTTACTATTCCTTTCGGCTCATACACTTAATATATGGAGCTGTCATTGTTTCCCTCTTTACCCTTCTCCTTCCTTCCCTTTCAAATGATGTAAAGGACAAGGAAAAATTCACAGGAAAACTGAAGGAAGGGATGCATATTTCAACTTTTATTACAATTCCTTCCATTTTAGGACTTTTCTTTCTTTCAAAACCCATAATAAAACTCCTCTTTGAAGGTGGAAGGTTTAAAGCAGAAGACACACAGGAGGTAGCCCTCTGTCTTATGGCTTACTCTTCTTCCCTTCTGCCCTATGCCCATTCCAAAATTTTAACTTCTGCATATTTTGCCAAAAAAGACACCAAGACACCAGCCCTTTCCAGTTTGGTTGCCCTTATAACCTTTGTAATTTCCTGTTTCCTTTTAACCCCTAAATATAAACATACAGGGGTTGCCCTTTCCACATCCATTAGTGCCTTCTTTCAATTAATC
>JBBFMJ010000006.1:7861-18709 GCA_037478515.1 Thermoanaerobaculia bacterium | reverse complement strand
CTTTGGAAAAAGCCCCTGAGAAAATTTATAAAAGGTCTCATCCATCTGCTTTGAACCATAACCAGAAAAACTCAATTTTGGAAATGCCTGAGACCTTTCTTCCAGGTACCTTCCATATATTCCTTCATTTTCAAATTTGACTTTTTTTATTTCCTTATTGTTTTCCAGAGCAATTTTTATAGCATCTTCCAGGGTTATTCTAACGGGCTCAGAAAAAATATTTAAAGAAAAAAGGACAATAAAAAATAAAGTTCTCATACTCCCTCCCTCCTGAATATACTCTTTATCTTCAAAACAAGATCTTCCAGAATTGTATATACAATAGGAACCACAAAAAGGGTCAAAAATGTAGAGGTCAATAGCCCTCCAATGACTGCCCTTGCCATAGGTGCCCTCATTTCTGCTCCCTTTCCAAGTTCTAAGGCAAGGGGAAGCATTCCAAAGATCATAGCCAGGGTAGTCATTATGATAGGTCTTAATCTTATTCTTCCTGCTTCTGCAAGGGCATCTTCCCTGGACATTCCCTTTCTCCTCATATTATTTGTAAAATCCACCAGAAGGATTGCATTTTTTGTAACCAATCCCATTAAAAGAATAAGTCCAATCAAAGACATAATGCTTATGGTATCACCTACAATAAGGAGCATAAGTGCCATACCTATAATTGAAAGAGGAAGGGAAAACATAATGGATAAGGGGTTTAAGAAGGATTCAAATTGAGCAGAAAGGATTAAAAATACAAAAATAATACTTAAAATAAGGGCTTCAAAGAGGTAACCAAAGGACTCCATCATCCTTTCAGTATCCCCAGCCATAGAAGCCCTGTAGCCTGGCTCCATATTTAATTCTTTTGCTTTTTTCATTGCAATTTGTGCTGCCTTTCCCAAGGGGAGGTTGTCCAAATTGGCATTTATTTGAACTTCCCTTGACATATCCTTCCTGGGAATATCAGAAGGGGAATTGGCAACCTCAATATCTACCAAATCAGCCAAAGGTATTAAATTGACCCCCTTCTCTCCCACCCTGGAAATTTTTAAATTTTTTATCTGTTCAATATCTCTTCTTAAGTCCTTTGGAAGCCGAACTCTTAAATTTATTGCTTCTCCTTCCTCATCTTCATAGGTAGTTGTTTCCTGCCCTTCTATTAAAACATTTAAAATATTGGCAATTTCTGCACTGGAAACCCCCAGGGAATATGCCTTTTCTCTGTCCACCTTTAATTTATACTCTGGAAGATCATATTCCATAGAAACATCAATATCTTCAAAGCCAGGGATGGTTTCCAGGGTTTTTTTCAATTCTTTCCCGTAAAATTTTAATTTTTCCAAGTCATCCCCTTTTAAGGACATCTGAAAGGGCTTTTGTATATGGCTGGAGCTCTCCATAATGGAAAGGGTAATCCCTGAAACTTTTTTGAGTTCTTTTCTTACCTCTGCCATTAATTCTTCCTGAGTTTTTTTCCTTTTTGATTTTTCCACAAGTTTTACCACAATCCTTCCATCCCTTACAGTATCCCCTTCCCCTGCCCCAATAGCAGCATAGGTCAGGGTTATTTCTTTAAATTTTTCTAAATGTTTGAGTATTTCAAACATGTGTTCCTTTGTGTTTTCAATAGAAGAAGAAGGAGAAGTTTGAAATCCAATTATAAACTCTTCCCTGTCCACAGAGGGTATAAATTCTGATGGAAGTAAAGAAAATATAAGGGCACCTAAAATGAAAGCTATAAAGGTCACTAAAATTGCCATTTTTCTTCTTTTCAAGGAAATTTTTATGGCTTTTTGATACTTTAAAGCTAAATTTTCAAACCAGTCCCCAAATTTATCCAGTAATCTATTTAAAAATTTTCTCTTTCCTTTCCCGTGGATATCAGGGTCATACCAGCGGGAAGAGAGCATTGGGTCTAGGGTAAAGGCAACAAGGAGGGAAACAGATACAGCAAAAGCAATGGTAAGTCCAAAATGGAAGAAAAACCTTCCCACAATTCCTTTCATAAAAGCAATGGGTATAAATACAGCCAGAATTGAAAAGGTAGTTGCCATAACTGCAAGCCCAATTTCTGAAGTTCCATCTCTGGCAGCATTATAATGATCCTTTCCTCTCTCCATATGCCTTACAATATTTTCTCTTACCACGATAGCATCATCTATAAGGAGCCCCACAGCAAGAGAAAGAGCCATCAAAGTCATAATATTTAAGGTCATTCCTAAAAAGTACATTGCAATGAAGGAAGAGATTATGGAAACAGGAAGGGTGAGCCCTGTGATAACCGTGGACCTCCAGGAATTTAAAAATAGAAACACAATTATAACCGTCAGTATTGCCCCAATTATAATTGTCTCCTGCACATCCAAAATTGATTCTATAATAAACTTTGAATAATCTAAAACAATTTCCAGTTTCAAATTCTGGGGAAGAACTCTTTTTAAATCTTCCACTTCTTTTTTAACTGCCTTTGCCAGCTCCACAGTATTTGCCTTGGACTGTTTTAAAACATCCAGTACAATTGCTGGTTTTCCATTTACATAAGCTACAGATTTTTGTTCTTCTATCCCGTCATAAATACTTGCTATTTCTGAAAGCTTAACTGGATGTCCCCCTCTTGAAGTTATTACCATTGAGGCATATTCCTCTGGTGTTTTTGGTTTTCCTGTAATCCTTAAAGGGATTTGCTGTGCCTCTGTCTTCAAACTCCCCAAGGAGAAATTTATATTTTCAGCAGAAATTCCTGAAATAACTTCATTTACTCCAATTCCCATTGCCTCCATCTTTTTTGGATCCACTTCTACCTGTACTTCCCTGCTGTAACCCCCAACTATCTTAACTTTTCCTACCCCAGGCAAACTTTCTATCCTTCTTTTTATCCTTCTTTCAGCTATCTTTGTAAGTTCCACAGGGGATATTTCTTCAGAGCTTAAAGCCAGTGAGATAACTGGAAAACCACCTATATCAAATTTTTGAATTAAAGGTTCTTCAATGCTTTTTGGTAGATCCCTTCTGATGGCTGAAATCTTTGTCCTGACATCTTCCATAGCATCTGAAAGTTTGGTTTCCAGTTCAAACTCCACAAAAACAAAGGAAAGCCCTTCTTTTGAGGTGCTTTGAATGTGCCTTACCCCAGGAATGGGGTTTACTGCCTCTTCCACAATCTTTGTAACTTCTCTTTCCACCGCTTCAGAGGAAGCCCCAGGGTAAACTATGGAAATGGAAACCACTGGTATTTCTATGTCAGGCATCAAATCAATGCTCAACCTTCTGTAAGAAAATATACCCAAAACCAGAAGGGAAAGCATCAGCACTGTTGCAAAAACAGGCCTTTTTATGGATAAATCAGAAAGAAACATAAAACCTCCCTAAAGTTTATCAGAGTGCAGAGACCCTGTCCCCATCCCTTAAAAGAAAAACCCCATCCATTATCACCTTATCCCCTTCAGAGATACCTTCCCTTATAATAATCTTATCCTCCAGAGTACCAGAAAATTTTACCTCCTTCAGGTGAGCAGTCCCATCATTGTATAAAAATATCTTTCCCTTTTTTTCCCTTAAATCAAAGTTTAAAAATGCCTGTTTGGGAAGCAAAATTGCTCTGTAAGGTTCTCCCTTTCTTATATAACCTTTCACAAACATTCCTGCCTTTAAAAGATTTTCAGGGTTTTTGACTTCTGCCATAACTTTTATAGTATCTGAAAAAGTATCCACTGCTGGGTTAATGAAAGAGATTTTTCCTTCAAAAAGTACATCAGGAATTGAATCTGTCCTGAAAAACACAGGACTTCCTATATTAATATCTTTAAGATAGATAGAAGGGACCTTTAAAGTTAAATCCAGGACTGAAATATCCACTATTTTAAATAATGGATCTTTTCCTGCCATATCTCCCTTTGACACAGTCCTTTCTCTCACAAAACCATCAATGGGGGAAAGGATAAGGCACTTTTTTATCTTGGTTTCCAGAAGTTCCACCTGAGCCAGCCGGGCATCCAGATATGCTTTCTGGGTTTCAAGGAAGGTCTTGGAGTCATCCACATTTTGCTTTGTTGCAAGCCCTGCTTTGTATAGTTTTTCCATCCTTTCATATTCCCTTTTTGCCCTTTCAAAAGATGACTTTGCTTCTTCCAGGGATGCCTTCTGTGCCTGGAGCTGGACTTCCAGTTCCTTTGTATCTATCCTGGCAAGGGGCGTCCCTTTTCTCACCTTAACCCACTCTGTTACATAAACTTCCTCCACAATTCCAGGCACTTCAGAGACAATGGAAGTTTCATACTTTGCAGAAAGGTTTCCCACCACTTCAATTTTTTCTTCCACAGTTTCCATTTTTGCTTCCATTATTTTTACATACTTTAAATTTTCTTCCTTTTTATTTTCCTTCTTTGAACAGGAAAAGAGAAAAATTAAAAGAAATGACAAAACTAAAATTTTTTTAACCATTTTTCCTCCTTGAAAAGCCGTAAAATAATGTATTTAAAACCCTATCCAGGAGTTTTTCATAGTCATATTTTCCTGGAAAGGCAATTTCCATTTCTGCCACCCCATTAAAAGCGCTCATAATACAAAAAGCCATGGCTTCCCTGTCTCCATCAAAAAACTCCCCTTTTTCAATTGCCAGATTTATTTTCTCTCTTATGGCATCATTAAAAACTCTGTGGAAACTTTCAAAATTAAAAGAGGGGGCACTCTGGGGAGGACCATAAAAAATTGAATGGATTAACCTTAAAATATCCTTCTTTTGCTTAAATTTTTTATAGACAGAAAAACAAAGCATTTTTAGCTGCTCAGAAGCATTTTTTTCCTTTTCGTATTTCTTGGAAATAATCTCAAGAAACTCATCAAGGGTTTCCTGCAAAATAGAAAGGTATAAACCTTCCTTACTTTTAAAGTAATAATAAAGACAGGGCTTTGTGGTGCCTGCCTTTTCTGCAATTTCTCTAACAGAAGTCCCGTTGTATCCCTTCTTTGTAAAGAGAAATATAGCTGCTTTTTTTAAATCTTCCTTAATCCTACGCATAACAATTCCTTATATTACGATATTAATAAAAAAAAGTTTACCTACCGGTAAATAAGTATTATATCATATTTTTACTCTCTGTCAAAGGTAATATAGTCTATTTTTGAAAAGATTAAGAGCCGTAAACCCTTAAGAAATTTTAAAATTTTCAGAAGGTATGAAAGTCTTTTTAAAGGAAAGGGAAGGGTTGGAAAAGTGCAAAAACTTTAAAACCTTTTTCCCTTTTCTTTCCAAAAATTTTAGATAAACCCCAATTTGAAAGGCGGAATTGAAAGAGATGGATATTTTATTGGTGGAATAAACTCTATGCTCAGAGGATTATGAGATGAAAGATAAAGACATAATAACCCATGAAAATTTTTTAATAACTTTAAAGTGGAAGATTTAAGAGGGGAAGAAATTCAAAAACTTTTTAAAAAATCAAAAAAAATTTTAGCAGATCCAAAAGCACCTGTAAGGGCTAAAGCCTTCAGAACTCTGGGTAAGATGGCAAAAAATAATTTTTTGAACCAGGAACAAAAAGAAAAAATAAAAGAATTATGTTTAAAGGCATTGGGTAAGACAAATTTTCAATGGGATAATGCATATATTGTAAGAGCTGAGGCAGAAGAGACCTTGAAAATTTTAAAATAGAAGAACTGGGGAGCAGGGATTCGAACCCCGATACTAAGATCCAGAGTCTTATGTCCTGCCAGTTGGACGACTCCCCAATTTCTTAATATTTTATCAAATATTTTAAAATTGTCAAATAATATTAAAATATGACAAAAGTACAAAAAAATATTTTCCTCCTTTTCAAGGACTTGAAAAATACCCCTTTTTGTCTTATTATTTAATTAAGGTGCAAAAAAGATTTTTTTTAATGCTTTTTCTCTTTTTCCTGACCTGCCAGCAGGGAAGATATTCTGTGGATTTTATTTTCTTATGGAAAATTCCATCACTGGAAAAATATGTGAGATTGATGCCACTGGGAATAGATATGGAAAGTGATGATTTTTATAAAAAAGCAGGGCAAATTTCTTCGCTCATAGTAAAACAGGAAGAGGAAATTTCTTTTGAATTAGAAATCAAAAAAGACCCCTTCCTTCTTTTTTATCCTTTGACAAAAATTTCAAAGGAAGAAATGGTGGAATATATAGTTTCTGTACTTTATAAGGATAAAGTTTTAAAAAAATTTAATTTTAAATTAAATTATGAAATTCCTCCTGCACCCCAGAGAATACTAATAAATTTAAAAGAATTTGAAAAAAGAAAGATTAAACTGGCTTTTTCAGGAAAAGTTTACGGGAGAGAGAATTTAGAGATAATCTGGGGCTCCCCTTTTATTATTCAAAAGGTAAAGTGCCAGGAAAATAAAAATAAGAATAAAAATTTTCTTTTAATTTCTATAGATACTTTAAGGGCTGATGCTTTAGGGGTCTATGGCAGAAATCCATCCATAACACCAAATATTGACAGTTTTGCCAGAAAATCAGACCTCTGGCTCAATTGCTACTCCACTTCAAACAAAACAAATCCCAGTTTCTGTTCTATTCTTACAGGGCTTTATTCAAAGCACCATGGAATTTACAATTTAGTTGACCCGCTTCCTCAAAATCTAATAACCCTTTCAGAAATCTTTAGGGAAAAAGGTTATGAAACAGTTGCAGTGGTTTCAGCTTTTCATTTGCATTCAGGAGCCAATTTATGCAGCAGATTCTCCAGATACAGGGTAAGTGAAGAGACCTTTTCTACGGAAGAGGCAATTTTTGAAACCATAGATTATTTAAAAAATTCAAAAAAACCCTTCTTTTTATGGCTTCATATCTTTGACCCTCACACCCCACACACACCACCTGAACCCTTCTTTTCAGGTTATTATGCCACAGAAAAATTTGAGTATTTTCCCTTTAATAAATTTCAAAAAAACAGAAACATTGGGCACCTGGAATATATGGATAATATTTTACTTGCCCATCCTGAAATGTATTATGATGAAGTATCTTATTTAGATTTTTCTCTTGCATTTCTGTTCAATTATCTGGAAAGTAATGGCTTCTATAATAACACCATAGTAGGATTTATATCAGACCACGGAGAAAATTTAAATGAACATGGATGTATTAGTGATCATAACGGCCTCTGGGAAACCACCACCCATATCCCTCTGATGCTAAAATTACCTTTAAAAGAAAAAGGGGAGGTCTTCCACCATTTTGTTCAATCCATTGACCTCTTTCAAACAGTTTTGCGCCTCTTTAATTTTGAGAATTTAAAAAATGATGGCATTGATTTATACCCTTCCTTCAAAACCAGTGCCAGAAATTTTATCTTTGCAGAGGCACTGGAAGAAAACGAAATTATGGTAAGATCAAAAAAATATTCCTTTAAAATTTTAAAAAAGGGCAATTCCTTTGAAATGGCTATTTATGATATTTTAAAAGATCCAAGAGAAAATAATAATCTTTTTATAAAAGAAAAAGAAAAGGCGGAAAAATTTTTGGAGTTTACAAATCTCTTCCTGAAGGATAAAATTATATCCTGGGGAAGAGAAAATATTTCAGAAGAAGAAATCAAAAAACTAAAATCTTTAGGTTATTTATATTAAACCTTTATTTTTTCCTTTATAATTCTGGCAATCTGCCCCTTTTTTACCTCTTCCAGTTCATATCTGATTCTCACTGAGGGTTTGTTAAATTTTACTATTCTTCTTAAATCTATGGGTGTACCAATGATAACCAATTCTGCAGGGATTCTGTTTATGGTCTTTTCCAGATCAGCCATTTGCTCTTTACTGTACCCCATTGCAGGAAGAATTTCCTTACACTGTGGATATTTTTTATAGGTTTCCAGGATAGAATCCACGGCATAGGGATAAGGGGAAATTATTTCGCTGGCTCCATATTTTTTAGCAGCCAGGTATCCTGCACCATATGACATACCGCCGTGGGTTAAGGTGGGACCATCTTCTATTACCACAACTTTTTTCCCAGGAATAACATCTGGCTCTGAAGGGGCAAAGGGGCTGTTTGCCTCAATTACCTTTGCCTTGGGATTATATTTTTTAATATTTTCCTTTACATAATCTATATCTTCCACCTTGGCAGTATCCACCTTATTTATAATCAAAACATTTGCCATTATAAAATTTGTTTCCCCTGGATGGTACAAAAGCTCATGGCCTGGCCTGTGGGGATCCACTATACAGATATGGATGTCGGGTTTGTAAAAGGGCAGGTCATTGTTTCCACCATCCCACAAAATTATTTCTGCTTCCTTCTCTGCCTGTCTTAAAATCTTTCCATAGTCCACACCAGCATATACCACAAAACCATTTGTGATATGGGGTTCATACTCTTCCATCTCTTCAATGGTGCATTTATGTTTTTCCATATCTTCAATGGAAGAAAACCTCTGAACCACCTGTTCATTTAAATTTCCATAGGGCATAGGATGCCTTATAACCACCACTTTTTTTCCCATTTTTCTTAAAAGATTTGATATAAAACGAGAGGTCTGGCTTTTACCTGCCCCGGTCCTTACAGCAGTTATGGCAATTACTGGTTTTTTGCTTTTAAGCATAGTGGAGGTAGCAGAGAGGATTTTAAAATCAGCTCCATTGGCAGAAGAAATGGATGCCAGATTCATAACCCAGTTGTGGGATACATCGGAATAAGCAAAAATTACCTCATCCACTTTATATTTCTTAATTATCTCTGGCAAATCACTTTCACTTAAAATTGGTATCCCCTTGGGATAATATTTTCCTGCCAGCTCTGGTGGGTAAAGCCGCCCTTCAATGTTTGGAATCTGGGTTGCTGTAAAGGCAATAACTTTATAATCCCTGTTATTCCTGAATAAAACATTAAAATTGTGAAAATCCCTTCCAGCTGCTCCAAGAATCACAACCTTTTTCATATAACCTCCCTTAAATAATTTTTATTTAAAAACCCAATACGGGATATTGACATAAGCACCTCCTTCTCTTCTGTCATTCCCATTCAATTGTCCCTGGGGGCTTTGTGGTAAAGTCATAGACAACTCTGTTTATTCCTTTCACTTCATTTACAATTCTGGAAGCAACCCTTTTCAAGAAATCAAAGGGAAGGGGGGAAACATCAGCAGTCATAAAATCAGAGGTGGAGACAGCCCTCAAGGCACAGACGTATTCATAAGTCCTCTTATCCCCCATAACACCCACAGATTTAGAATCCAGAAGAACAGCAAAACCCTGGGCAACTCCATCATATAAGCCATTCTTTTTTAATTCTTCAATGAAAATTGCATCTGCTTCCTGTAAAATTTTTACTTTTTCCTTTGTAATTTCACCTAAAATCCTCACTGCCAGACCAGGACCAGGGAAAGGATGCCTTTTCAATATCTCCTCAGGAACACCCAATTCCTTGCCCAATTTTCTCACTTCATCTTTAAATAAAAACTTTAAGGGTTCAATGAGTTTCAACTTCATCCTTTCTGGAAGCCCCTTTACATTATGGTGGGTTTTTATGGTAGCAGAAGGACCAAAGACAGGGTTTGATTCAATTACATCAGGATAAATGGTTCCCTGAAGCAGAAATCTGGCATCCTTTATCTTACTTGCTTCTTTTTCAAAGATTTTTATAAAGGTATGTCCAATAATTTTCCTCTTCTTTTCTGGTTCCTTTACCCCTCTTAATTCTTTTAAAAATACCTCCCCTGCACTCACTTTTTTCACTCTGATTTTATGTTTTTTTAAAAACTCTATTACCTCTTTTCCTTCATTCTTTCTTAAAAGACCCGTATCCACAAAAACTGGTTTGAATTTATCCCCTATGGCTTCTGCCAGAAGGGTTCCCGCAACTGTTGAATCCACTCCCCCAGACAAGGCACCCACAACTTTTGAATCCCCAACCCTTTCCCTTATCTCTTTAATTTGCATTTCTTTATAAAACTTCATAGTCCAGTTTTTTTCAGCCCTGCAAATCTTTAAAAAATTATCTAAAATTTCCTTTCCATAATGGGTATGGGCTACTTCTGGATGGAATTGAAGTCCATAAATCTTTTTTTCACTATGGGAAAAGGCAGAAATAGGACTATTTTCAGACCATCCAATGGAATAAAAACCCTCTGGCATCCTTTCAACCTTGTCTCCATGGCTTGCCCAGACCACCTGCTCCTCTGGAAGACCCTCAAATAAAGGATGGGCTTTAAAAGTTACCTTTGCCAGCCCGTATTCTCTTTTTTTTGATTTCTCCACCTTTCCCTTTAAAAGATATGCTATAAGCTGCATACCATAACAGATACCCAGCATAGGAATATCCATACTGAAAATCCCTTTATCCACCTTGGGAGAACCAGAATCATAAACAGACATAGGTCCACCGGATAGTATAATCCCGTAAGGATTTAAACTTTTTATCTTTTCCAGTGGAAAATTAAAGGGTTCAATGACACACCAGACCCCCAGCTCCCTTATCCTGCGGGCAATTAGCTGAGTATATTGCGAACCAAAATCTAAAACAAGGATGGGCTTTAGCATAAAGAATATTTATTATACCAGAATTTGACAATTTTTCAAAATTTAAAAAAGTTTGCTTTTATTAATCAAAAATGATACTATTATCAAACAAAATAAAGAAAGGAGAAGGATATGAGATACTTCTTATTTTTTTTGTTTTTACCATTGTTAATTTTTGGCGCAGAAAGACAGGTGCTTTTAGAATCCATAGGAAGTGAAGGTTGACAATACTGCAGATGTGCATGGCATGCACTTGAAACCATTCAGAGCGATTATCCACCAGGGCAATTAAACACTTTAATTTGGTCAGAGGACTTCTACAGAGAACTTTATAAAGAAAGGTATAAATATTACAAAATGCAAGGTGAAC
>JBBFMJ010000006.1:0-7851 GCA_037478515.1 Thermoanaerobaculia bacterium | reverse complement strand
TGCCTTCATAGATGGAATTATTTCCAAAGTAGGTGCCTATGATGGTGGTTCAAATTGTGATATAACCTGTCAGTATTATTACTATTCAGGAGAAGAATCAGATTCTTGTGGATTAAAAAGAAATACTGGCTTTCTGGACAGAATGGCTATACCTTCACCCCTTGTAATATCCACATCCTTGGATTTTAATAAAGAAACTTTACAGGGAACCCTTTATATTCATATTGTTGTTGATGAGGATATAACTCTTTCTCAAAATAAAATCTGGGTCGTAATATATGAAAGAAATGTGGAAAGCAAAGAAGGGAAGGATGAGATAATTTATTCCCAGCTGGCAAGGGAAAGAATCTTTTTGCAAAATTTTAACTTGACAAAAAAAGGGGAGGAAATTGATTACACTGTTCCTTTTTCTATAAACTCAAACTGGGTTTTGGAAAATATTGGAATTTTAATTTTCGTTCAATCAGACCAAAATAAAGAGATTTTGCAATCTTCCTTTGTACAAACTCTGCTGAAACCAGAAAGAAGACACAGGAGGCCCTTTTGATAAAAAATAGATTACTTATATTTTTTATTATTTCCTTTTCTCCAATCCTATTTTCAGGTGGATGCCCTGGATGTGGCGGATATGCTGGGGGAACAGGTGTGGAAGCAGGAATTCTGGGACTGATTGGTGCCAGTATTGGAGAAAGCAGAACAAGTTTGCTTTTAGGATACTTTCAGGCAGAATTTGAAGATAAAGATATAAATGGCGAAACTCTTGCCTTTCAAATGCCCTTAAACAGATGGCTAACCCTTCAAAGTGCAATTCCTTATACCACAAGTAAAGGGACAAAGATAATGTATCTGGATGAACCTTTTTATTACAGTTCCCGAGGCATTGGGGATTTAGGGCTTATGATATGGGCAGATTTACCTTCCATAAAAAAGATAGCCCCCTGTCCTGTGGATGGAGATATTACAAAAGTAAAGGATTTCCTTCATATAAACTTTGGCCTTGGTGCAACTTTTCCCACAGGAAAATACAGCTACAGTGATGAATGGGGGCTTTATCCATCAGAGTTTCAAAAAGGGACTGGAACCACAGATTATCTTGCTGGTCTTTCCCTTTATAAAAGATTTAATAAAATTCAGCCGCAAATAATAATTCTTTATAAAAAAAGTGGAGGCAGGAATCCTGTGGACTGGTGGAGATCTGACAGCACTTATTTTAAAACAAATTTAATTTACATTATAAATCCCAAGAAGAAAGTGGCACTGGATACTGGATTTACCTGGTCTTATATTTTTGAAAATGATAGAAACTATGGATGGGGTCCTCCGGGAATGTATATGGAAATTTTTGGAACAAAGGGGAGCTTTATTTCTTATTACCTGTCATATGGGATTGAACCAGTTAAAAATTTCAGGCCTTCCCTTTACTTTTCTCTACCAGTATATCAAAAGGAAGAGGAAAACTCAGATAAATTTAAATATTCCTTTGGTTTGAATTTAAATTTTAGTTTTTAGGTTTTTCAATAAAGTTTTTTAAATCATCCAGCAGGGAAGGAGTATATCCTTCCCATTTTTTTAATATTTTTCTCTGATTATCTATCAAAATATTTAATGGAAGCACCTTAATTTTTAAAAATTTCCCCATATCCTCTTCTGGCTGATAGACAGGCAGTTCCAATTTATTTTTTAAAAGGAATTTTTTTGCCTTTTCTGTCTTTTCATCCAGGTTTATGGTAATTATTTTAATACCCTTGCTTTCAAAATCTTTTTTTACCTTAATAATTTCTTTTAGTTCATATTTGCAAGCATTACACCAGCTTGCCCAGAAATTAATTAATAAGTAATTTGAATCAAAGGAATTTAAATTAAGGTTTTCAGAATTGTTTAAAGATTTTAAATCTATTAAAGGAAACTCTTCACCCAAACAATTTTTTGTAAAAAAAATAAAAAATAACAAAAATATAGTATAAAAAACATTGATTTTTTTTAAAATAATCATAAATTAATACTATCACATTTTTATTTAAATTGAAAAATCTTTTAAAAATATTTATAATAAAAATATGATTGAAAAAATATTTAAAATAAATCAGGTAGGTTCAAACTATCAAAGGGAGATAATTGGGGGCATTGCAACCTTTTTAACCCTTTCCTACATATTATTTGTCCAGCCCATAGTCCTTTCCCAGGCAGGGATGGATAAGGGGGCTGTATTTGTGGCAACGGTTTTAGGGAGTATGATTGCAACCCTCCTTATGGCTTTTCTTGCAAACTATCCAATCGCCTTAGCTCCTGCTATGGGGCATAACTTTTTCTTTACCTATACCGTGGTAATCCTGATGGGAATACCCTGGCAGGTAGCCCTCGGGGCTGTCTTTATTGCTTCTGCTCTTTTTGTAATCCTTTCCCGATGGGGTTTCAGGGAAAAAATAATACAGATTGTCCCTGAGTCCTTAAAACATGGAATAGCTGTGGGAATTGGCCTACTCATTGCCCTTGTAGGACTGGAATGGGGAGGAATTGTGGTGGGAAAGCCAGGGACCATAATAGGGCTTGGAGACCTCCACAGTCCCATTGTTTTGATAACCCTCTTTGGGGTAGCCGTTACCATAATACTTATGACTTTAAAAATCAAGGGCTTTATATTATTTGGAATTTTATCTTCCACCATTGTCTCTTTGATATTTGGATTTTCAAAATATGAAGGAATTTTTTCCCTGCCTCCTTCCATTGCTCCAACTTTTTTAAAACTGGATATCCTGGGTGCCTTTAATTTAAAATACATTGAAGTTATCTTTGTCTTTTTCTTTCTGGCTCTTTTTGATACTGTGGGAACCCTCATTGGAGTTACAAAACAGGCAGGGCTTATGAAGAATGGAGAACTGCCGAGGGCAAGACAGGCCCTTCTATCAGATGCCCTTGGAACCACCACTGGCTCTCTTTTGGGAACTTCCACAATTACCTGTTATATTGAAAGTGCAGCAGGAGTTGCAGAAGGGGCAAGGACTGGTTTTGCTAATTTGATAACCTCCCTTCTATTTTTGCTTTCACTGTTTTTTTATCCCCTTGTGGCAATGGTGGGAAGGGGCTATACCATAAATAATATAACTTATTATCCAGCCATTGCTTGTGCCCTTATAATTGTGGGCTCCTTTATGTTTAAACTCACAAAGGATATATTATGGGATGATTTAAATGAAGCCATTCCTGCCTTTCTTTCAATACTCATTATGCCCGTTACCTTTAGCATTACAGAAGGGATTGCCTTTGGTTTTATTTCTTATTCAATTTTAAGCATTTTCACTGGTAAATTTAAAAAAACCCACTGGCTCTTCCATCTTTTTTCCTTTTTATTTATTTTAAGATACATCTTCCTCTTCCACAGTGCTTAATATTTTTTTAAATTCAATCTCTATGAAAATTAAATTCCTTTTTTAATCTCCTCCAATCTTTCCTTTAAAAGATAAATTTTTTTATTTTCAGGATTGGATTTGATGGATTTTTCTATAAATTCTTCTGCATTTTTTAACAAATAAGAGATACCCTTTCCCTTACCATATAAATACTTTGCTTTATGCAAAAAAAGCTCTGCCATTGTTTCATTATACAGGTAATAAATTTCATTTATGGATAAAACCCTTCCCATTTCTTTTATTCCTGAATTAAAATCCATAAGGGGCTCTATACCCCTTGCTTCTTTAAACTTCCCCCTTTCAAGGTATAAAAGGGCTTTATTGTAGTAAGGAGTTGCCCAGCTGCTATCAATTTTTAATGCCTTATCATAATAAAGAAGGGATTTTTGAAAGAAGACCTCAGGGTTTTTGCTTTTTTTTATTTCAAAGAGCCCCTTTATAAAATAGAGTTCACCAAAATCATTCAAAGGATAGGCAGAATTTTCAATTTTGATATTTTGAATTAATATTTCCTCTGCCAGTTTGAATAATTCTTCTGGATTTTCCTTTGAAGATATTTTATATTTAGCCAGTTCAATGTAATTACTGGCAAGGTTATTCAATGCCATTGCATAATTGGGATTAATAGACAATGCCCTTTTATAATAATCATTGGAAATCCTGAAATTTTCTTCTGGGGAAATACCCTTTGAGGATTCATAAAGGGCTATTTCTGCATAATTTACCCCGAGATTTAAGAGGGCACCAGGATAATTGGGATTTATTTCCACTGCCTTTTTCTGTTTTTCAATAGCAATTTTTAAGGAATCCCTTGGGTCAATTCCCTTTCCCTTTTCATACTCTGCCTTATACTGATAAATAATTCCATAATTATTTAAAATTTGAGGAAGCTCAGGATAGATTTCCAGGGCTTTTTTATAATTTTCCACTGCCTTTTTCATAAAATCCAGTGGTTCTTGGCCCTTTGAAATATAATAATCCACCAGAAGGGTATAGGCATTTCCAGCATTTACAAAGGGTTCCATATTTTGAGAATCAATTTTTATGGCTTCCTGATAACTTTCAATTGCTTTTTTTATGGACTCTAAGGGGTCCAAACCATTTTGTTTTTCATAACTTGCTTTGATAATAAAAGAAATCCCCTTGTTTGTATAAGCTTCAGGAAAGTCCTTTCTAAAACTTATAGCTTTTTCAGCAGAAGATATTGCCTCCGCCAGATATGAAGAAGGGTCTCTTCCATACTTTAGAATTTCATTTCCCCAGCTCCAGTATAAAAGGGATTTCAGGTTATATGCTTTTTCATTTTCAGGATTAATTACTTGTGAATTTTCTATTTCTTTTAAAGCATCCTTTAAAATAAATTCATCCAGCTCCCCCTTCTGAGCTTTTAACTTTAATTTTGTTCTTAAAAGGTCTGCTCTGGAAAGGTAAATCCCTATATCACTTCGCCCAATTTCTTTTGCCTTCAAGTATTCCTCTTCTGCTCTTTTATATTCTTCCATAGCAAAATCATAATCCCCAACATTTTCCTTTTCTTTCCCAGAAAAAAAATGTATATCTCCTTTAAGTTTGCAAATTTCATAAAAAGGAGTTGAATTATCTATGAGTTTTGAAATTACCTCCAATGCTTTCTGGTAGTCCTTTTCATAAAAATAAATCAGGGCTTCTGCATACCTCACCATATCTTTCTGGGTTTTTTTCCCTTCTTTCATATAATAAAGGGCACCATTTTTGTATTTTTCTTCAGCCCTCTTCCTCTTTGCCTCTTTGATTTCCTTGCTTTTTATCCTTTCTATATCCTTTAATTCTTCCTGATAAATTTCCCCAAGGAGGAGGCCATAGGAATAAAAAAACTCTGGATCCTCATATTTACTATCCAGTGCCTTTTGGTAATATTCATAAGCCCTTTTTATATCCCCTAAACTAAAATATGCCCTCCCTAAGGCATAATTTCCAGGACCTTCACCTATCTTTCCAATTTCCTCCATCTTTTCCTTAATTTTTTTTATTTTTTCAAAAACGGCACTCTTTTCCCTTGAATTGTTATGCAAAGGCAAAAGATGGGAATATCTCATTATGGACTCCACTTCTTTTATTTCTTCACCAAACTTTTGCATTATTTTTATCTTTTTTATGTAAGAAATCCTTTCATCTACCCATATTAAAGAAAGTATTAGAACCGCAAAAAAAGCAAAGGAAAGGGGCAAAAAAATTGCCTTGTTCTTTTTTATTTTTTTTAAAACATAATAAAGGAAAGTGCTTTTTCTTGCCTTAATGGGGTCCCCATTTAAAAACCTGTCCAGATCTTCCCATAGAGCTCTTGCATTTTCATATCTTAAATTGGGATCCTTTTCCAGACATTTAATTGTTATACTTTCTAAATCCTGTGGGATGGAAGGATTTAGTTTTCTCATTTGCTGGGGTTCCTGTTTTCTTACCTTTTCCAGAACTTCCCCAAAACCACCTGTAAAGGGGGGCTCTCCTGTTAAAATTTCATAAAGGGTTGCTCCTAAACTATAGATATCGGACCTTCTATCCAGATTTTGATTTATTCCACTTGCCTGTTCTGGAGACATATAATAAAGGGTACCCATTATCATTCCATCCTGCGTAAGGGAAGGTTCTGATATCTCCTTTGCAAGTCCAAAGTCCATTATGTAGGGCTTATATTCTCCATTTTCATCCTTTTCAATCATTATATTTGAAGGATTTATATCCCTGTGGAGAATCCCCAATTTATGGGCTTCCTGAAGCCCTTCTGCCACCTTTTTTATTATATTTACCTTCATTTCAAGGTTCATTTCCTTTGCAGCTTCTCTTAAGTTTTTCCCTTCAATGTATTGCATCGAGATAAAGGGCTTCCCATCCATCTCTCCCGCTTCATAAATCTTGCATATCCCATCACTTTTGAGTTTTGCCTGTGCCTGTGCTTCCTGGAGAAATCTTTTTTGCTTTTCAGGGTTATTTTCTTTTAAAAATTTTAGTGCCACATATCTGTTTAATTTCTTATCATGGGCTTTGTAAACCTTACCCATCCCACCTTCCCCCAGAAGCTCCAGTAATTTATACCTTGCCTTTGGGTTTTCTTTAAAACTTACAGCTTCCTCTTTCTTTTCCTCCTTTCCTTCCACCTGTTTTATCAAGGAATCTAAATCCTGTATCTTTAACTTCCCCCTTGCCAAAAGCCCCTTTATGGTATCACCTATCTCCTGAAAATTTGAATCAATGGTTTTCTCCTTTGAAAGATCCTCATAAGAAATTTTAAGATCTTCTATTTCAATAATTCCATTTTTTAATGCCAGAAGGAGTATCTTTTTTTCCTTTTCTTTATCCATTGGCTTCATTATACTATATTTTTGTTTTCTAATCTGCTATAATAAATTTATGATAAAAACTATCCTTTATACCACTGATTTTTCAGAAGAAGCAGAAAATGCCCTCCCCCATGCCCTAACCTTATCTCTTTTATTTGATGCAAAGCTAATCCTATTCAATGCCCAGGTTCTCCATCAGGATGACCCATCAAATCCCCTCTACCACCTTCCGGAAAAGGAAGAGCTTTGCAAAAAGGCAGAAGAGATTTCAAAAAATATGCTGGATAAAAAGGCCTGTGAGATGGGGGATATAAAATTTGAAACCATTACCAGGAGGGATCTCTTTGCAGACAGAGCAATCCTTTCCATTGCAGAGGAAAAGATGGCAGACCTGATTGTAATGGGAACCCATGGAAGGAGAGGTTTCTCAAAACTCTTGATCGGAAGCACCACCCTCAATGTTTTAAAATTTTCAAAAATTCCTGTTTATGTGGTCCCTCCCAATGTAAAAGCCCCTTCAAAAGAAAAACCTTACAGAGAACTTCTGGTCTGTATGGACTTTTCCTGTGCCTCTATGGAAGCCCTGGATATGGCAAAAATTTTCAAAGAAAAAAGCGGTGCAAAATTACATATAATCCATATCCTTGAAGGAAGTGATAAGGAAGCAAAAAAGAAAATGGAAGAGCTGGAAAAGGATACTAAATTTGAAAAAAAATCCATTTTGAAAGGGAAAATTGAAAAGGAAATTTTAAAATATGCCAGGGAAGAAGCAATTGATTTAATTTTTCTTGGAAATAAATCAGAAAAAGAAGAACTCTTTGCCCTGGGCTCAAAGGTGGAAAGGATAGTTTTAAATTCTCCCTGTCCCTGTTTGGTTACAAAATTATGAATATTTTTTTCTTTTTTTTAATAGCCAAGGAAAAAACTTTAGTTTCCAAACTAAAAATATTGCTTCATAAATGATACTTTTGTTCATTTTAGAAACTCCACTTCTTCTATCAACAAATATTATTGGAGTTTCCTTTATTCTAGCACCATTTTTCCACATTCTATAATTCATTTCAATTTGAAATCCATATCCATTAGATCTAATTGTATCTAAATCTATTTCTTTCAACTTAGATGCTCTA
>JBBFMJ010000005.1:0-18969 GCA_037478515.1 Thermoanaerobaculia bacterium | reverse complement strand
GGTAGATTTTTCCATAAGTTTTTTAAAGTTTGGTTTTAATTATTATCAAGGGAGGGAGGAGGGGATAAATTTAAGTGAAATTTCAGCAAAAGGCACAAACTTTTCAATAAATCTTTCAAGAAGTTTATATATTTTTGGTTCCTATCTGGAAAGGGATAAAAAATTTACCATAGAGGGAAAAGAAAGGGAAAAAAATCTTCAAATATCCTATTCCATTGGAAAGTTTAATTTAAAATTCTGGTATCAAGGTTTGGATTATGGCTTAAAGGGTTTAGAAAAAAAGGTGGATTATATCAGGGTTGTCCTTTTGAGGAATTTTGAAAGCACACTATGATTTTGCTTTTGCTTTTTTTAAATATTCTGGAAATTGAGAAAGTTTATAATTCTCCCTCTGATTTTCTATCCACTAAGAAGTTTCTCAAAAAAATATTTTTTGGAAAGGAAGATGAAAGGAGCTTTAATATGCCCCTTTCCATTAAATTTGAAGGGGAAAAGATTTTTATTTGCGATGGTAACTTTATTCATAAAATTGAAAATGGTAAAATTGAAGAGATAAGAAAAGATAATTTAAGTTGTAAGGATATGGAAGTTTTGGATTCAAAGCTTTTTGTGACTTTTTCGGAGGATAATTATCTTTCTTTTTATGATTTAGGTCAAAAAAAATGGGAAAAAGTCCCTTTTCAATTTAAAAATTTAGGTGGGCTTTTTTACTGGGAGAGGGAAAAGGTTCTCTTTATAACGGACACCGGTGCCCATAAAATTTATAAGTTTAAAGATTTTAAAGTGGAAGAGTTTATCTCAGAAGGTTTAAATTTTCCAATAGACCTGGTGGTTTCAGAAAGTTCTAAAATTTATATTGCAGATAGTTTTGATTATGAAATTGAAATAAGGGACCTGGAGGGGAAAAAAATCTATTCTTTTGGAGGAACAGGTGAAGGTTTTGGGTATTTTAAATCCTTGAGGGGGATTGCTATAGATGATGAAAATAGAATTTATGCAAGTGATACCACAAATGGATGGATTCAGATTTTCTCTGGTGAAGGGGAACTTCTTTATGTTTATAAAGATGAAAATATTGTCCATCCCTTTTATTTAAACTTTTATAAAGAAAACCTCTGGGTTCCAGAGGGATTTTTAAAAAAAATCTTAAAAATTAAAATAAATCCGCCAAAATGAAGAGATTGATTTTTTTTCTTTTATTTAATTCTTTTATCTTTTCTCAGGAAGAAGTGAGGTTTACCTTCCATAATCTTTCAATTTCTGGACCTGGAAAAATTAAATCTAATTCCAGAGAAGATATATGTGGATTTTGTCATACACCCCATTCTGCTGAGCCAAAGGTCCCACTCTGGGGTCATAAGGTATCCACTTCCAGCTATAATCTTTATTTTTCCAAGACCCTGGATGTTTTTTTAAGCCAGCCATCAAATCAATCGAAACTATGCCTTTCCTGCCATGATGGTACCATAGCCCTCTGGGATAAGGGGAATGAAAAGATAAAAATTGATAAAACCAGTAAGGGTTTTATGGGGCTTGACCTTTCAGGAAGCCACCCTGTCTCTTTTTCCATTGATGATTCCATTATATTTTTAAATAATCAAAAGGATTTAAATTTAAAACCACTTCTGGAAATTAAAAAAGAATTTAAAGATGCCAGCTATGGAACTGAATTTGAAATGGAGTGTACCACCTGTCATGATCCCCATAAAAATCTCTATTTAGAGGGTGAAATTCCCTTTGGAAAAAAAGAAAAATTTAACGATTTATGTCTCTCCTGCCACATTCCTTCTGTTGAAAAACATAATAATCTGGCAGTTTTTCCAAAACAATGTAAGACCTGTCATAAAGCCCATGGTGTCCAGCAGACCCCTCTTTTACAGAAAAAAGATCCTGAATTATGTTTTAAATGCCATAGTAATACAGAGGAGAGAGGAAATTCTATAAGAGAAGGGCTTATTTCTGCTCTTTCAAATCCTCCTGACATAAATTCTTCCTTTTTATTAAATTACAGGCATAATTTGTCAGAGGGTTGTGGTATATGCCATAAAATCCACTCTCAGGAAAAATTAAAGGAATATGAGATATGTAAGGATTGCCACTTAAATCTGGAGATTTATTCAAACCCTGCTTCGGTTCATCCTGTAATCCAGATGGGGAAGGGGAAAAATATTTTAAAATGCTCCTCCTGCCATAATGGTGGGGAATTTAACCCAGCGGGTGTGCATGGGTCCAAATATAGGGGTCTTCTATTTGAAAATTATGAAATAGAAGATGGAGTTGAAGAAAGTGAGAAAAGCTATAAATTTTGTTATACCTGCCATAAAAGGGAGGATGTTTTAGGTTTTGATTTACATAAAAAGCATATAGTTATGGAAAAAACCTCCTGTTTTACCTGTCATTTAAGCCATGGGAGCAGGACTTATCCATATTTACTATCCTTTGAGGACGAAAAGAGGAGGGATAGAATAAAACCCACCTCGGAGGGTCTAATATTATTTCAAAAATTGGGTGAAAAGAAGGGAATTTGCTATTTAAATTGCCACAATTTTGAACATAACGGTTTGTCTTATGGTTTGGAAAGCAGTTTTGAGAATTTTAAAAAATTAAATTTTAAAATTAAAAAATTAAAAGTTCCAGAAAGGGGATTGAAAAGGGAATAAACTGGCATAATAATTGCATATTAAATTAAGATGTTAGAAAGGTTAATATTTTTAATTTCTGTCCCCTTTTTGCTTTTTGGGAATCAAAACCCTGTGATTGATTCCTTTACTGCTGATAAATATTCTGTTTTGCCAAATTCTTCGGTAAATTTACAATTACAAGCCCATGACCCAGATTGTGCTTCCACCTGTACCAGTGGTTGTGGACAATATATAAGAGCAGACCTTACCTCCTGGTCTTCCACAGGGGGTTCTTTTATTTCCATAAACAATGGAAACTCCTCTTCCCCTTATTTTGCCTACTCTACCTGGCAAGCACCTTCAGTGGAAGGGGTTTACACAATAAATGTTCAAATTGGAGACAGTGGTTCCTTCCTTTGCGGCGGAAGGCTAAATGCCTCAGCATCCCTTCAAATAAATGTCTCTAATAATTTAAATAACCCTCCTGTCATAAGTTCCTTAATGCTGGAAAAAAACCCCCTTTTGATTTTAACTTCTACAAAAGTTTATGCCAGCAGTTATGACCCAGATGGAGATTCCATAATTTATGAATTTTCAACAGATTATGGTTTGATAAGCCCTATCTCTGAAGGGGTTGCAGAATACTTTGCCCCTGAAAACCCTGGATTTGCAAATATCCTTTGTAAAGTTACAGATTCAAAAGGTGCTTATACTACAAAATCAGTCAGAGTTTATATAACTTCCCTCTATCCTGAAAAATCAATCTCTCTGGATTCTTCTGAAAATTATAGAATTTCTATGGACAATTATGGATATATTTTTGTGCCTGAAAGAAAGAAATTTATTAAAATTTTAAATTACAATACTGGTGAAGTTGTAAAGGTTTTAAACTTTGAGGGAATTGTGGCTGTTTTTGCACTGGAAAATGGGAACCTTTTTGTTTCCACAGAAAGGACTTTAAAAGTAATTTCCAGAGATGGAAGGACAATTATAGATTTTAATGTGCCCACCTGGGTGGATGGTATAAAGGACATATTTTTTGATAAAGAGAACAGAAAATATTTATGCCTTTCATCAAAACAAGGAAAAATCTTGATTTTCAATGAAAATGGCCAATTTGAAAACTCCTTTGGTGGGACTGGTTCAGAGGAATTTAATTTTAAAACTGCCTCTGGCTTATTTGTACATAACAATGAAATTTATGCAGGTGATATGGGGAGGGGAAAAATCAAGGTCTTTGATTATAATGGAAATTATAAAAGGTCTTATGGAAGCAGGGGCTCTTCTGATGGTCAATTTTCACAGCTGAATTCCTTTGCCCTTTCTTCTCAGGGAAATTTATATGCCGTGGATACTTTAAAAAGCAGTATAATTTCCTTTTCCCAAGCGGGAAATTTAAGGGAAATCTCTGGAAATTATGGGGAGGGTTTGGGAGAATTCATTCAGCCTACTTCCATTTCCATAAATTCAAATTTTGGAAAAATTCTAATCCTGAATACAGGAAAAAATAAAATGGAAGTCTTTACCTTTGCATCAAATTCCAGTCCACCAGTAAATAATATACCCTCAACTCCAGAGCCCATATCTCCACTGGAAGGTTCTTTAATTCCAAAAGGTTCTAATATAAGCTTGATATCAAGTAAAAGTTATGACCCTGATTTTCAAAGTTTATATTATTCCTTTGAACTCTATGAGTTAAAAAATAACAAAAATGAACTTCTGGCAAGCTGGTTTTTTGAAAGCAACGAAGAAGAAGTATCTGTAGATGCCACTTCTTTTTTACAAAAAGCAGGTAGTTATAGCTGGAGGGTAAGGGCTTATGATTTAAAAGACTGGTCACCCTGGTCCCAAAGTCAAAATTTTCAAATAAGCACCGGTGTCCCAAATAATCCTCCTTCAACTCCTTCAATTTTAAGTCCCCTACCCGGGGAAGAGATAAATACTCTGGAGCCATACCTTACAATTTATAATTCTCAGGATAGAGAAGGTGACCCAATAAAGTACTATTTTGAAGTTTATCTTCACAATGGATTTTCAAACTATTTACTTGCTTTTCAATCAGATGCTGTTCCTCAGGGCTCAGATGGAACTACTTCTATAAAAGTCCCAGCGGGAATTCTTCAAGAAAGCCAGGAAGTTTTCTGGAGGGTGAGGGCTTCAGATGGATATTCCTTTAGCAGTTTTACAAACTTTTCAAGTTTTATAACCCCGCCCTTTGGTATGCCTTTAAAGGAAGAAGTGGGTTCCTTTTATGGGGCAGACCAGACCAGGCCCTATTTTGTAAACTTTAAAGTGGAACCATTTTCTTCAAACCTAAATATTTATTATCAAATCTATGGAAACTTTAATGAAGGGGATATAAAATTAGTTATAAATGATAACTATGAACATAATCTTCCAGCCTTCTCTTCAAACACCTGGTCTTTTACAAAAATGATAACGGTGCCTTCCTCAGAACTTTTTGTTGATAGGGAAAATAAGCTTTCCTTCAAAAACTTCACAAATAAGGAATTTGGCATAAGATTTGTAACTTTAAATCCTCCTGGAAGGATAAATCTTAAAGCCCATTCCTATAACACTGTTATTGACCTTGCAATAGAACCTTTCAGCAAAAAAGCAGGGGATTCCATTGATATCTACAAAAAAGTAGGTGAATTTGGGCAGTATCAATATTTCACCACCGTTGAAAATTATGGGATTTTAAGGGATACTGGGCTTCAAAATGGAGTTGTGTATTTTTACTTTGCTGTTTTAAAAGACTTGGAAGGTTTTGAAGGACTTCCCTCTGATGTTGTTTTAGGAATGCCTTTTGCAGGAAGTACTACCCCAATTACGGATTTGATTCTGGTAAAAGAGAGAAATGAT
This sequence comes from Thermoanaerobaculia bacterium, assembly GCA_037478515.1. Lineage (GTDB taxonomy): Bacteria > Acidobacteriota > Thermoanaerobaculia > UBA2201 > UBA2201 > JBBFMJ01. The sequence continues at coordinate 13,483 of JBBFMJ010000005.1, read as the reverse complement.
GTAGTTTTAAAATGGAAGAGCATAACTAATGAGCCTCCAATTCAACATTATGAAATTTACAGGGATAATTTTTCTAATTTCCATCCAGATACAGTAAACTTGACAAATCTCTTAACCACTGTTAATCCCTATTTAGAAAGTTTTAAAGATTCCGGTGCGCTTATTAGCAATGAAAATATATGGTATTCTATAATACCTATAGATTTAAATGGACAAAGGGGTCTGGAATGAAAAATTTTCTTTTAATTTTAATAATCCCTACATTTTTATTTTCCGTGGATCCACCCCACTGGTCTTCTCCTTCCACCTATGAGGACTGTGAGACCTCCTGCCATCTTACCCACTCTTCCTTGGGCTCCCCTTTGACCCAAGCAACAAGCAATGTAAATTCCTGCCTTTCCTGTCATAACCCTTCAGGTCTGGCATCGGACCTGCCAGTTTCTTTAACAGAAAAGGCAACTCCTGGAATATCAGGAAGGCACCATAACTTTGATGTTCCCTCAAATAATTTAAATTATGGAGCAGAAAATCCTCAAAATACCCAGATGTCCCAGAGGGTAATGGGTGGGAATATTGTATGTTCCACCTGCCACAATCAACACAGTGCTTCTTCCTCAATGAGAGGAAGACCAAAAATTTCAAATCCAAAAAAAATTGGTGGGAGTGGAACTGGGAATATGTATTCCTCTGGAAATTACACAGGAGCCGGTGGTTTATGGTATTTGGTTGAAATTGACAACCCTGGTTCCCAAGCAACAGCAACCTTTAAATGGTCTAAAGATAATGGAATTACCTGGATGGGAGAAAATATAAACTGTGGAAATGGAAACCCTGTAAATTTAGACAATGGGGTTAAAGTTACATTTAATGGTGGCTCTGGCGCATTTCAGTTAGGGGACAGATGGGAGTTTTATGCATCCTATCCTTTTTTGAGAGTTGCTATGGATCTGGGAAATAATAGTTCCGGGGATAAATTTTGTAGGGATTGCCATAGGTCCTGGACAATGACACATATAGATGTGGAGACCTATGATGGAAATAAAAAGAGCCATCCAGTTGGGATTGGATTAAATGCAAATGGGGGTGGTTATGATAGATCCTCTCCACTTGATGGAAATGGAAATCCTCAAGGAGGTCCAGGTGAAGATGGAGTTTCATCAAATAATTTAAAATTTGATCAAAATGGAAATCTGCAATGTTTTACCTGCCACAATGTCCACTACGGGGATGATAATACTTTGACGGAGGACCTTCCATGAAAAAGTTTTTCCTCCTTTTTATCTTGTTTTCCATTTTTATCTATTCTGATACTGCAAATTATACATTTAATTTTTTGTCTTCCTCAGAGGGTTTTACTGCCACCACTGGTGGAAATTCCACTGCTGCCTTTGATAGCACTACAGGAAACCCTGCTGGTTCAGTTTACACTGAAATAACTGGCAGAAACAGGACAAATTCAAATTACTGGGAATGGACTGGAACTTTTGAAAACTTAGGTGTTCTGCCTGGCTCAATTGTGACTGGAATTCAACTTACAAGTGCTTATAATAGATGCACCATTTATAATACTGGGCTACAATCTACAGCAGGTCCTTATGAATTGCGAGATTCAACTGGAAATACTGTTCTGGCTACATTATGGGCAGGAAGGAATTTTTCAGCAACAGATGGAAACTGGGTTTTTGTCTCTGGAACAAATCAAACCCTTTCAAACCTTCCTTCAAACACAACAATTAGAATAAGATTAAATAATACCTTAAGAACTGGAAATAGCAACACTGCTCAGGTCCGTCTCTATGATGACCAGATTTCTTTAACTATTACCTATTCAAGGGTTACAAGGGTTCAGGATGGAGTAAATCCTTTAAATCAAAGTATTTGCCCTGATTCGGCATCTGTTTATCTTGATTCCTTTACACTTTCAACTAATTCTGGAACAGATACTGTAACTGCAATAACAATTGACTTTTCAAATGGAACAGAGGCAGGATTAGGGCTTGTTGAAATTACCTCAGATAATGGAGCAACTGTCTATGGTAGTGCAATAAATCCAGCAGATCCCCAAACAATAAACCTGTCAACTTCTATTTCAGTAAATACAACTGAAATCCAATACAAAATAAGAATTACACCTAAAAGCCATATAAATATGCCATCCCCACCTGGGGCAAATTACAATGTAACTGGAGTTGTTTCAGATATAACTTGCACAAATAATAAATCCATAAATGATACATCTTCTTCAACAATTATAATTGACAATTTATCTACATCAAGCCCTACATTTACAAGTTGCAATGGTTCCTCGACAACACAAATTGATCTGTCTTGGACAAACCCTTCAGATTCTGACTTCAGTTCTGTTTTACTTATAAGAGGTCCTGCTGGAGGTATTTGTCCATCCTTTGCACCACAGGAGGGTTTATCTTATTCAACAGGTCAGCAAGGTTCTGATTATATAATATATACTGGAAATGGAACTTCTTTTTCAGATACAGGACTTCAGCCAAACACTACTTACTGTTTTGAAATATGGGCAAAGGACAATTGTGGAAACTGGTCCTCCACCCCTTCTTCCACCACCTGTTCCACTCAGGCAGGGGCAAATAATTATGTAACCACAGGGACCCCTTCTGGAATTGTTCAAAGTTGCACCCAAATAAATATATCTTCACCCTTTGCAGATGATGCCAATGGAAATAGCACCACCACAATTGAATACAATACTTCAAATAGCTGGCCTGGGACAGTTGCTTGCTCCAATCTTTCAGGTCCTTCACCAAGGTTGTGTATTTCCTCTGGGCTTCAAAATAATACTCCTTATTGGTTTAGAGTTACCTTTACAGATCCAGATGGGGTTCAAGGGACAAATCCTCAAGTAATTGGACCATTTACAACATATGATTGCAAAACAAATACGGGTACTGCCTCGGCAGTTGTAAATTCCTGCACAGAAATTACAATATCTGCCCCATTTACAGGGGATTGGAATTCAAATGGAAGCACCAGTTTTGAAAAACAGCAAAACTGCACTGGCTCCTTTATTTCAGTTTGTTCAAATATAACTGGAGCAAGTCCGAGAATTTGTAACGCCACTTCTTTAACTGAAGATGCCGACTGGTGTTTCAGGGTTACTTTTCAGGACGCCGATGGTGTTCAAGGGACAAATCCACAAATAATTGGTCCATACCATACACCTCCTTGCACTGCCAATAATACAACAATTGTTCAAAATGATGTCTATTTAGAAAGTTGCAGACAACTAAGAGCAATTGGAAATTTTACAGGGGATGGAAACTTAAATGGCTTTCTAAAGGTGGAATACAATACCACCAACAACTGGCCAGGCACAATTGCTTGTAATATGGTAACAGGCAAATCCCCAAGGCAATGTATAATTTCAAATCTTTCTCCAGATACCGATTATTATGTAAGATTTTCTTATACTGATCCAGATGGAGTTTCAGGGACAAATCCAGAAGCAAAGGGCCCATACCATACTCCTGTCTGTGGTTCTGATCAAATAAGTCCCACAATTACTTTTTTAAGTCCTAAAAAGGATGGAATAATTGGAGGAGTTGAAAGATTAAAAATTCAGGTCTATGATGCTTCAGGTATATCTTCTGTCTCTGTTTCAATAAATGGAGGAACATACAGCCCTGCAATTTTAAATTCAAATTATAATTGTGGGACAAATTGTGGGGTTTATGAATATGATTTTGATACAACACCCCTTGCAAATGGAGAAGCCACAATAATAGTTAAGGCAAGTGATCCCTCTTCAAATACAAGTTATTTAAGTCAAGGGGTTCAAATAAAAAATTCTTCTTCAAAACCAAAAGGTTCTGGGTTTATCTTAAGAAGATCACATGGGAGCCAATTATGCCTTGATTGTCATAATATCCAGACACATTCAAGTCAATACACAGGCACAAGTTATGGTTCCTGGTCTTTGGATTGTTTTGCCTGTCACACCTCTCATGATACTAAAAATATTTATTTAATAAAGGAAAATTTAAGAACCCCTTCAAGTGGTGAAAAATCAGTTATTTTTAGAGTTGATGATAAAACTGGAGGTACAAATCCACAAAATTCTTATATTGGGGCTTATGATATAAATGGTATTCCTTATGATGATGGGATATGTGAGGTATGCCATACAAAGACAAACCATTACAGAAATGATGGCTCAGGTGGTGACCATACACATAATCAAAATACAAGGTGTGTTTCCTGCCATCAACATAAAAAGGGTTTTGCTGCATCTGGTTGTGATGGATGCCACAAGGCGCCACCAGCAGTTGGAAAACACTTAAAACATGACGAGGTAGCTTCTGTTCCCACTTCCTATACAGACACAACTTTGCACTCCACAGATACCCAGTATGGTTTCCCTTGTGCAAAATGCCACTCTGGAACCCATACAAATGATACCCATTTAGGTTCAATTTCAGATCCTTATCAAGTGGAAGTTTTATTTGACAGCTCCACAGATCCAAAGAATCCATTTGGTTCTTTTACTCAAAAATATCCAGATGCAGTTGATCAAGGGAATGATTTAACAAAATACTGGTCCTGGACACAATCAGTTTCAGGAACCGATGGAACTTGTTCAAATTTATATTGCCATTCCAATGCTTTGCCCATTGGCGGAAATGTAAGTTATTCCAATGTCCAGTGGAATCAAACAGCCACACTGAATTGTTCTTCCTGCCATTCTACAAGGGCATCTGATGACAGCAGTATATTAACTGAACTTTCAGCAAAACATGGAAAGCATATTTCTTACAATGGAGAAGCAAACACTTACAATTTCAAATGTGATGAATGCCATTTTTCTACCATTTTGGATAATCCAAAAGACCCCTGGCTTTTGGATTCAAATGATTTAAAAAGTAAAATATTCCATGTAAATGGTATAAAGGATGTCTATTTTTCTTCAACTGCTACATCTTCAAATAATATAAATCAGTCATCTGGGACTTATGGTGGATTTTTATGTTCAAATATCTATTGCCATTCCCAAGGAACTTCTTCTGCTCCTCCATTTCCTGCCCCAAATACAAATTTACAGTGGAATACAGGAACTTCTAACTGTCAATCTTGCCATGGGGGGAATGCCTTAAAGACATTTATAATTAACACAAATGCCCATTCTGCCCATATAAATCAAGCAACTTATTTAGGTTCCAATTTTATGTGTTTCAGATGCCATCAGGATACAGCAAGCTCTACCTCAGATGATCTTTTAAATAACATCAATTTCCATGTAAATGGATTAAGAAATGTATCCTTTTCAAATGGTGGAAATTATAATAATTTTCAATGTACAAATACTTACTGCCATTCAAATGGGACTGAGATAAATGATTATGTAAATCCACCAAACTGGAATTCTGGGACTGCCCTTCCAAATAATTGTAGGACCTGCCATGGAACAGAAGCTGGTTCCATTGCAGGGGAACCAAGATACGCAAACAATCCTTTATCTGATGATACAAGGAATAGCCATTATGTTCAAGACCATACCTCAAGTTCTTTATCCTGTGTAAAGTGCCATTCTACAACAGTTAATTCCTCTGGAAATTTAATTTCAGGAGGAAGCCATTTAGATCAGACAAGAAATGTAAGCAATTCCACTTTTATATCTTCCTATAATGAAACAACAGAGACCTGCACCACAATCTGTCATAACTCAAAGAATGCAACCTGGGGGAATACTTTATCCTGCAGGGATTGTCATTTATCAAGTGGGGCTGGAAATCAAGATGTAAATAACTACACCTGGGATAATATAATGGAAGATGGTACAGGGACTATTGCACAAATTGATGGAGATGATTGGACCCTTTATGGGCATGGGAATTCAACTGGTTTTGCAAATGAATCAGGAAATTCTGCTCCAAACTTTGACTTTGGAGGAAGGGATGGATGCCTTTACTGCCATACAAAAACTGTATCTCATAATAATCCAAATAATCCTTTCCGCTTAGCAAATGTTGGAGCTGGAAATACTGCTCAATTAAAAAATGGGGTTTGCACAATTTGCCATGGTGGAAGTGGATACAATCCTGGGGCAGGGTTGATAGATTCCTTAAAAGATATAAACTATTACCACTATGGTATAGATCATGGAACAACTGGAACAAAGGGAACTGGTGGACAACTCTGCTGGGATTGCCATGATCCACATGGGGATTATAACTATGGAGCAAATCAAAGGTTAGCTTATATGTTCCAGTATGAACCAGTAGAAAATCATAATGATGCCAGTGGAAATACAACTGAATGGGGAGTTCCAATTCAGATTGCTTCTACCCCAGATTTCAGAAGATTGAGGGATGGGACTGATGCCTGGGGATGGGGGGACTATGTGATAAACAATTCTGGTGGTGTATGTCAGGTCTGTCACGACAACACAAACCATTTCTTGAAAACCACTAACTGGGCAACGGATTCCACTCACTTCCCAGGAAACAGATGTACAGAGTCCTGCCACAAACATCAAAATGTAACCTTTGCACAAAATGAGGCATTCAAGCCAGCTGGTGGGACCTGTAAGGGTTGCCATTCCACCAGGACTGGCTCTATACCCAGAGCAAGAATTATAGGTGGTACTGCTGGCACAGAAGGAGATGATTTTATAAGACCCTCCAGGCATGTATCCAATGGGACCACCAATGAAATTGTAACTGATTTTGACTGTATTGTATGCCATATGGAAGGGGATGTGACTTCCACAACTGGAGATATAAGAACAAACTCTACTTATCACGGTGGAGACGGTGGGTCCACCACCGTGGATTTAAGAAATGTGGATTCCCACACTTCCTTAGCAGTTGCCTGGCCTGGTAAGCGTTTATCGACATGGAGTGCAACCACTGCTCAAAGGGATGGAATGGATAACTTTTGCTTAAATTGTCATGACTCAGATACTTCTTCTGCAACTGCAAACAGGGGTGGCTCTTGGGATATAGCAGTGAATTCCACAAATTCAGGCCTTTTAACTGGAGGACCGGTTTCAAGGAGGATGACACCCTTTAATACTCAGGACAATCAACTAAATGCAAGAGAAGGAGATGCTGGTTTGAGAGCAGCCAGGCAAAATATGGGTGTTGTGAATGTTAGAGGACAGTTTAATTATCAGAACTTGACAGGCAAAAACTGGGCATCCCACCATAATTTAAGGCAGTTTACAAAGAGGTATAACACCAGAAATACTACTTATTGGCCCAACGCTGCCTGGACAACCTATGTCACAAAAGAAGGTCAGAATATTCAAACTGCAGGAGAAACAGCAGGGCTCCATTGTTCTGATTGCCACTTAAATGAAGTAAATGCTCATGGAACAAGGAATACTTTCTATATGCTTTCTGATTCCAATGGAAGTGATGCATCCTTTACAAATACTGGACGTACAAATTCCACTGATATATGTTCCAAATGTCATGCAGCAACTACCTATGGAGAAGGAAATACTTCCACTGCCTCCAGAACAGCTGCACATAATCAGAGTGGATCAAGATGTGATAATATTGCAGGTGGGGATGTGGATGGTTTTGCAAAACTGGGCTGGACAGGTGGAGCAAACAATGCAGATAATCAACTGCCCTGTCTTGGTTGCCATGGAGGAATGGCTTTTGGAATGATCCATGGAACAAATAATACATACAACCCCTGGAAATCCACAACCTGGACTTCAAAGATGTATAGATTTATGGGAACAGGTGGCTCAATGCGATGGTATTCTCCTAATGGTTCAGGTACAGGAAATGATACAACCTGGGAAGGTACTGCCACAGTTGGTTGTTATACTATTGGAGCAGCAGATAATTTTGGTACCTGCACAAACCATAGTAGTGGAAGAACTGGTGCAAATTCTAATAGGGCAAGACCGCTGGAATATTAATGAAAAGAAAAAATCTAATTTTTTTATTTCTTTGGATGGTTCTCAATAGCGGACCTGTAATACATTCAGAAAATATTGAAGGTACTTTAATTAACTTTAGCAATGGGGGTCTTTTAATTTCCACCAGAGATGGAGAATGGGCCGGCCTTATTTCAAAAGAAACACTTTTTAGTGGAGTTTCAGGGGTTAAAGAACTTAAGCCCTTTATGGATGTAGAGATTACCTACTATCTTGATAGGAAAGTACCTCTAATTCAAATTCTAAAAACTTTACCCTTTTATTACTCATTGCCTGAAAATGAAATGTTCATAAAGCTTCCCTTAAATGATGTTTTACCCGTAGATTGCAGAGATGAAAAGGAATATAGAATGTATCATATACCTGGTGCCATATGGTTTTCTCCTGACTATTTTGATAAACCTGAAAAGATTTTGAAGGAAAAAGAAAAAATTATTGTTTTTTATGGAAATAGCAGGCAGGATCTAAGGCCCTTTTTAGCCCTTTCACATTTTTTGAAAAAAGGCATACAGGCAAAGGTTTATCCAGAGGGAGTTTTGGGATGGAATCAAAATGAAGGAATTTTTGAGTCAGAAGATGATTTGACTCTTTTTCCGGAAGATACCTGTTTTTTAAATATTGGCTCAAAGGGAAATTTTGAAATTGAGAAATTTCTGGAAGAGGAAGGTTTAAACTGGGCAAACTTTTCAAACCCCCAGGGTATGCCTTATATAGTTTTAATGGGAGAAAAAAATCAAGAAAAATCTTTATACCAGATTGCAGAAAAAATTGTAAAATGGAGGTATCAGCAAGAGCCCCTGCTGGATAAACCTGTTATTATATGGAAGGGTAAAACAGAAAAAAATTACTCTTTAAATTTGAAGAAGGGTTGTTTTAAAAAAGAGAAAGATAGCATTTCCAAGGAAGAGTTTTTAAATTTTTTAAATAGTCCCCAAAAGGAATACCTCCTTGTTGACCTTCGTTTTCCTCCATCCAATCAAAGGGAAGGTATCCTTTCTATTCCTCTGGAGTCATTATCAGAAAAAATTAAAGAACTACCAAAAGAAAAAACCTTGATACTCTTCTGCTCGAAAGGAACCAGAGCCAAAATTGCTTATAAAATCTTAAAGAAATTAAATTTTGATGTAAAATATTTAAGTGAAGAAATCGATTTTTAATTATTTTCTTTATTTGATCTTCATTTTTCTTTTCATCTCTTCTATGTTTTTTTTTGAAAAAGATTTGCTTTTTAAAATTAAAATATTGAATCTTCCAGAGGTAGAAAAGAGAGAAATAATAAAATCCATTGAATTATATAATAAAATAGCTATGGATTTTTATGCCACTGGTGGTAATCCTTCTCTTATTGATGAAATCCCTGCATCAAAATTTCTAAAACATGAAATTTTCAAAGAAATTGGATACCTTTCTTCAATGGGTTTTCTGCAAGTATTAGACCTTTATGATTTTAAAGTAAAAAAGATAGATTTTGAAGATTCCAAAAAGGCAAGGGTGGAGGTGGAAGAGGACTGGAATTTTCAAAGGCAGGAATTTGATACAAGGAAGCCCTTATCTGAAATATATTCTTTTAAGTTTGAAGTAATTTATATTTTAAAAAAAACAGGAAAAAAATGGATTATTGAAGAATGGGAACCCTCAAAATATTAAAGGTTTTAAATATAATTTTTTTACATTTTTTAATAATACTTAATATTAAAAGGGGTCTTGCTCTTCTTACAAATTTAAAAACTTTCAATATTTTTTATTTCCTTTTATGCTTCTTTTACATAATTTCCAGTGTATATTATATTTATAGAAGAGATAGGGGAAAAGGTTTTTTTTCTTTTTCCATATTCTTGTTTTTAATTTTTTTATACTTGAAAGCGGGAATTTATAAAAAAATTCAGGTTTCCCAGGGAGAGATGGAAGAGGGTTATAGCATAATAGAGGAAAGAAAAGGAATTCTATCCTCAAAGGAGAATCTTCCAGTTTTTATAGAAAAAATTGAAGAGGGAAAGGTTAAAATTAATTTCAAAGGTGAAACCTTTTATTTAAAAAGAGGAGAAAAAATAAAAAAATCCCTCTATTCTTTAAGGATTTTAAAAATTTTTGATGGACTGGAAATTTCCCTTTCCCTTCAAAAGGGGCAGGTTATTGAAAAGCTTTTATACAAAACAGAAACCCCTCCCTTTTATTTTTCTCCAACAACCCTTCCTTATAGAATTTATATTTTAAAGGAAGGAGAAAACTATAGAGTTAAAATTTATAGAAACAAAATTTATCTTGGGGAAAAGATTTTAAGGGAAGAGGAAAAATTTCCTTTTGAAGGTCTGGATTTTAGATATAAAAAAAGTATGAAGGGTGCTATATATGAAATTAAAGAAGATTTGCCCTTTTATTTGTTTTTCTTTCCACTGGCAATTTTTTTGTTTTCCCTTTATGATAAATTAAAGAGATGAAAAATTTAATTCTGATAATCCTTTCCAGCACATTGATATTTTTTTTAGTTTCCATTTTGGAAGAATGGGAAAATTTTAAGCCATTGCTTTTTAAAGAAAAAAAGGAAGAGATTAAGTTTCCTGAAGAACCGTTGCAGGTTATAGATAATTTTAATTTAATTCTAAGTCATATATATAGATTTGGAGATGAAAGATTTTTCCAGCGACTTCCTGCTTCTGATAGATTAAAGGAAGAAATTTTTGAAGACCTTTATTACCTCAATTCCTATAAAGTAATTCAGGATTTAAGACCTTTAAAGAAAGAAATTTTAAGCAAGAGAGTGCTTTCAAAAAATGTCTTAAGGGTTGAGGTTTATGAAGAATGGGAGGTATTCTATCTGGATTTCACTGGCCATCCACTTCAGGTAAGGCCTTCAAAATTTTCTTCAAATTTGTATTATATTTTAATCCAAAAACCCTATGGGTGGGTAGTGGAAGAGATGGGGATCTTAGATGTCTCTTAAAAAGACCTTTTTTTCCTTAAAATTTACTGCAATTATTTTATTTATTATTTTATTTTTTCTTCTTTTAAATGTCCTCATTCCTCAGGAAAGGATTTTGGGAAAAATTTATCTGGAGGAGATATCCAAAAAGAATAAGTTTTATGATTTTATTTTTAATAAACTAAATTTTAAAGACATCCCTTCTTCTCCCTTTTTCCTTTTTTCCCTATTTTTGTTTTATCTTCAACTAATTTTTTTTATCTTTAGATATATAAAAAGAACCATTGAAAGGATAAAGATTAAGGAGCCAGAATATAAATTCTGGAGAAAATATAAATTCCTTTATTTAAAAGGAAATTTTAAGGAAAATTTAGAAAAGAAGGGTTTTAAGTATTTTAAATTAAAGGAAGGGGAAGATTATTTTATTGAAAATGAACTTTCTCCCTTAGGTTTTATGCTTTTCCACATTTCATTTTTCCTTCTCTTGACTGGTGGAATAGTTTTAAATTATACAAGAGGGGTTTCCATTGCCACTGTAGCTTTAGGCCAGACAATTAATTTAAATGATTCCCAGTGGGTAAAAAAAATTAAAAAACCCTTAATTGAAAAAAAAAGAGATGTGGAAATCACTCTAAATGAGGTTTTTTGCAGGTTTGATGATAAAAAAAATCTGGCACTGGAATTCAGGGCAAATATGACAGTATTTGAAAAGGATAGAAAAATTTCCAGAGATTTTGAAATAAATAAACCCTTAAAATATAGAGATCTATATTTCTATCCAAATTATTATGAAAATGCTTACATAATTGAAATAGAAGACCCTGAGGGATATATTATTGAAAAACCTATTTTATTTTCCAAGTGCAGGAGGAAAGAAGTGGTAGGTTTTAGTTTAAAAGGGGGTTTTGAGGGAAGGTTTTTGTGTGAGGGAAAAGAAAAGATCTTAATCCATAGAGGCGATTTAAAGGGTGAACTGATTTTAAAGGAAGGAGAAACTCTTTTCTTGGGGAATTATAAAATAAAATTTATTTCAAATTTACCCTGGATTGAAATCAAGATTGTAGAGGAAAGGGGGGGAGGGATTTTAATTTTTGGGTTTTTACTTGGTATTGCAGGAATACTTTTAAGGTTTATATTTCCAAGAAGGGAAGTGGTTTTAAAAGATAATGAAATTTTCATAAAATCTGACTATTTCCCAGAAAGCTTTTTAAATTTTTTAAAAAATTTTATTGAGGTGGAAAATGGAAAGAATTGAAATTTTGCTTTACTCCCTTACAATTTTGTTTTATTTTTTTTCAAACCTGGCTGGGTATATTTCTTATTTTTTCAAAAAAGAAAAGTTATTTTCCTTTTCCTTTTATATATTTCATATTGCTCTGGCTTTAAATACCCTTACCTTTTTCTTCAGATGGGTTTATACAAAACACATACCCACAATTGGAAATTATGAAAATGTTTTAATGGGGAGCATGGTATTAGGTTTTTTGATTTTATTTTTTCTTAAAAAAAGGAAAAACTTTTTACCCTTTTTATTTTCAATTTCCCTTAATTTAATTCTTTTGGGTTTTGGGTTTTTTTATTACTCTTCTCCATCTCCTCTTTATGCTTCTCTGAAATCAATCTGGCTTTTCATTCATATAATTTTTGCCTGGCTTGCCCACAGTGCTTTCATTTTAGCAGCAGGGGTTGCCATTGCCTATCTCATTAAAAAGGAAGAAAAATATGAGGAGTTAATGCTCAGAACCACTGCCTTTGGTTTTATATTTGATGGGCTTATGATTGTAGCTGGCTCCATATGGGCAAAAAATCTATGGGGTTCTTACTGGTCCTGGGATCCTGTTGAGACCTGGTCCCTTATCTCCTTTCTGCTTTATGGTCTAATGCTCCACCTTAAAATAACTTTAAAGATAAAACCAAAAATTTTTGCAGTAATGCTAATAGTTTCCCTTATAACTGTTATAATTTCCTTCTGGGGTGTTAATTTTTTTATGGAAAAGAGTTTGCATATATTTAATGTAGGTTAATATGTTAAACAGAATATTTAATTTTATCTCCTCTTTGAAACTTTCCTTTTATCTTACAATTTCAGGTGCTCTTTATTATTTTTTCCTTTCCATCTGGGGCTACACCTCCCCACCCTTTATGGTTCAGAATATAGGAAAAATGCTTATCTTTAAAATATTTTTTATTATTATAATTCTAAATAATTTCTTTTGTATAATTAGGAGGATGCCTTCTTTGATTAAAGAAACCTCCAGAAATCCTGTTTTTCTTCCTGAAAATTATGATTGGGTTTTAGAATTTAAAGGTGAAGGAGTTGAAAAATTTATATTAAAGAGGAGGTTTTCTGCTCTTGGTACAATCCTTTTGCATCTTTCCTTGTTTTTTGTTCTTTTGGGTTTTTATTTATCGAGCCAGTCCAGGGGGGAAGGGAAATTTTATGTGGCTGAAGGGGAAGAATCTCTTTTGAAAGAAGAAGATATTTTACAGATTTCAGAGGCAGGAAGGTTTTCTTCAAATTTTCCTAACTTCAAGATAAAATGCGAGAAAGTAAATTACCAGTTCTGGGGAGAAAAACTGCTTTTTAGAGAACTTGAAGCATATTTAGAAATAAATGGAAAAAAAACATCCATTAA
>JBBFMJ010000004.1:0-20148 GCA_037478515.1 Thermoanaerobaculia bacterium | reverse complement strand
GTGTTCTATCTCTGAAATTTCATACCTTGCCTTTCCATCCCCAAATTCCCTTCTTTTTATAACTCCAAAATCTGTAAGCAAATTTAAGGTCCTGTAAACAGTGGCAATTCCAATGTTTGGGTAGTTTTTATGTATTTCAAAGTAAATTTCTTCAGCAGAAAGATGCCTTTCCCTTTGAAGGAGTTTATAAATCTCATCCCTTGCAAGGGTCATTCTAAATCCAGAACCCTTAAACCTTCTAAAAAAATATATCATAAAAAATCCTTAATGATAATCATTATCATTATTATTACATAAAATTTTCTATTTGTCAAGCCCTTTTTAAAATTTAGAAAAAAGGAGATTTTTATTTTTTAAGCTTGATATATTACCCTAAAAAAAATAAATTAAAGGATTTATTAAAAAATTATTTTGTGTATTTTTCAAAAAACTCAACAATATCAGCAAGGTCCTTTTCAGTAAATCCAATCACAAATAAGTCTTGTCCGCCGTGCCCTCCCATAGCATAATCAGTGAACATCATTTTTTTTGTTCTTTGATTAAACAACAAATCTCTTGCCTCAAATCTCTGGGAGAAATCATTGTCATATAAATAATGCAGAGTGCCTTGCCACCATTCAAAATTTGAGTGTTTTGGAGAACTTCCTTGTATATAAGAAAGTATGTTTTCTCTGCTTGCAAACAATTCTGCAAGCTCATCCTTGTGCTCCTGCATTGTCTGCCAGAATGGCTTTCCATTGAAAATTTTGTCGTGCGCAAAAATATAGCTTCTTTTCTCCTCCTCTGCTGTGTTGTTTCTTGAAAGCACTATTGCATCCTGCCAGTACCCGTCTCCTGAATTATTTTGAATGCCAGAGCCATAAATCTTTGCTTTTCCTGAGTTCATTTTTGCTGTTATTCTTGCATTTGCAGGCACCTCAATCCCTAAAAATGTTTTTGCATCCTGCTGTATGTGGTATTTCTCTGGAAACTGTTTTGTTGTTTCATAAAGTTTATTGCCAAACTCATCATAAACCTCAAAAATTATTTCTGACTCCTGCTCAGCATAAACACCAATATTGAACCTATATTTTGAAATGTCTTTCACTCCAATAAGATGTGCTTTTTCTCCTCCAGTCAGCAACTCCTCCAATGCAAACCCATTCATTCCCTGCATAAGCTCTTTTTCACCAATCTGATTGTAGGTGCTTACCTTTACTTTTGGGGCTTTTGTGCCTTGCATTTGTATCTTTGCTGCTCCTGCTCCCTTTACTCCGAGCATTTCAGGAAAATTAGTATATTGTATGACTTGTTTTGCTCCTATGCTGAAATCCATTCCTTGTTCATCTGGTGTTGATATTCCAGAGGGCTTGAAAAATATCTTTCCTCTTATTTCCTCATCATAAGGATTAAAAAGCCACAAATCAGATTTCCAGTAAGAACCTTGTGCACCTGCTGTGTTTGCAACAACAGGCACTATTATCTCTGCGTTTTTTTCCTCAAAGATAAAAGGATAAATTATATTATTAAAATCATCAATGTCCTGCTCGCTCAACCCTTGCACCACCAAGTCAATTCCTTTTTCATACCTTTCTTCATCTCCTTTTGTTGGCTGGTAGTCAGCAAAAACAATCCAGTTCTCTGCATCCTCTTTTATCTCCCACATCTTTGCATATTCCCAGAATCTCGGAAAAATCATCTCATCAAAAATATAAAGCTCGCGAAACTCTCTTGTCTTTGCCTCTTCTCCGTCAGTCATTTCAAGCAACAAGTCTTTCCATTGCTGTGCTGTTAAGTATATCTTTTTTTCTCTGTTCGGGTCATTTCCTTCATAACTCACATCATAATAATATCCGTGGCTGAGTATTTTTCCAAGAGCCTCTGCATTCTCCCTTATTATGTCCCTGAACATCTTGCCCTTGAATGTCTCGTCATAAAAAAAGAACCTGTCCTCTTCCTGCGGAATGTTCAGTGCTCTTTCCTGTATCTTGTTCATCTCCTCAAAACTTCCGTCTCCTGACTTATTTTGCACAGTTGAGGCATACAAATAAGCCTTTCCAGCAAGCATCTCTGCAATTATTCCGGAATTTTCTTTGAGCTCAATTCCGAAAAATGTTTTTGCATCCTGCTGTATGTGCAGTTCAGGTGAAAATTCCTTTGTTATGCTTTCTGCAAGATTTCCATTTGTATAGATGTCAAATTTTATCCTTGAGTTTTCCTTTGCATAAACCCCGAAATTGAACCTGTACTCATCATTGCTTTTCGGAGAGCAGAAAGTTGCTTTTTCTCCTGTTTTCAGCATTTCATAGTCAAGATAGCCCTTCATTCCCTGTCCAAGCTCATCTTCTCCCTGAATATTGTATGTTCTTGCTGTTATTGCAATGTTTTTTTCGCTTTCAATTTCAATTGCTCCTGTTGCATTTTCAACACCCATTTGCTCTAATATGTTTTCAAAGGTTTTGACTTCATTTGGTTTTAGGGTAATGTTTAATTTTACAGGATTTCCTGGCACCCCTGTTTTGAAGAAGGAAAGGGTTATGTTTAAATCTTCCAGGTGGGGGTTTGAAAGGGAAAGGTCTGTTATCCAGTATGAGCCCTGTGCCCCTGGGGAGTTTGCCACCACTGGAATTAACTGGCTGGATAATATTATGCTTGAAAAAAATGTGTAAATGAAAAATATTAAGATAAAAGGAGGGGGGTGGTTTTGTCTTTTGGTTATGTTAAAAGATGAGTTTTTCAAACCTCTTATTCTTCTTAAATTTGGGTGCCTCCTTCCTTTTAAATTTATATTTCCCACAGAAATATGAAAGTGTTTTAAAAAATGGGCTATAGCTATTTTCTTTATCACTTCAAAATTATGCATATTTCCAAGTATTTATTTTATAACAATCTTTTTAATTGTCAAGATTTTTATATAAAGAATTTTAAAAAGGTATCACCACTGAGAATATGGGGTTCCATCTAAGGAAATTTCATTGGAAGAAGAATGGACATCCACTATCCCTGAAACGGTCTCCCCCCCTTCTTCAAAAACCTCCTCTTCTGCATAAACCAGAGTCCAGTCCGCCTGCCCTGTAATGGGGTCAATGGGAACTTTTCTCATATATCCCTTTGAAACCAGTTCTTCCAAGGAAGAAGGGTATGTCTGGCGGTCTGCATAGTATTGGTCAATACAGGATCTAATAGTAAAGAGATTTTCTTTGAGGGCTGCTTCCTTTGCCCTTATAGGTGCTTCTCTCATTATGGGAACTGCTATGGCTGCAAGGATCCCTATAATTGTAATTACAATTATAAGTTCAATTAGGGTAAAACCCCTTTTACCATTCACTATATTTGCTTCCATCTAAGGCAACTCCTTCACTTAAAGAATAAACATCATAAACATTTTGACCACCCCAGCTGGTCGAGTCCGGCTCATCCTGTAAAGAACGGAGCCCCCATTCTGCCTTTCCAGTCATAGGATCCACTGGTATTCTCCTTAAAAACCTGTATTTTTTATTATTTATTTCAACTCCTTTAACCAGTTCTTCCAGAT
Source organism: Thermoanaerobaculia bacterium (assembly GCA_037478515.1). Lineage (GTDB taxonomy): Bacteria > Acidobacteriota > Thermoanaerobaculia > UBA2201 > UBA2201 > JBBFMJ01. Next base: position 16,634 of record JBBFMJ010000004.1, on the reverse strand, counting down.
CTGGAGGATAGCCCTCAGAACCCAGAGGAACTGGAAATTTAAACATATCCCACAATTTTTTGTATTCATCAATGGCTGTCCTTATCTGTCTTAAACAATACCTCAGTTCAATTTCTTTATGCCTTTTTACCGTAAACTTTGCCACAGGAATTACCATTGCCGTAAGTATACCTATCAGGGCACAGACCATAAGCATTTCGGCAAGGGTATAACCCTTATTTGAATGTGCCATTTTTAATACTCACCTCATTTGCTTCTATGGGCCATATATTTCCCTTTTGGTCATAAGCAGAACCATCTTCAATCTTTATTCCAGCACCATTTTCGGAAAGAATTTTAAATTTCAGGGAAGCCAGCTGAATTTCCTGAGAGGGAAGTTTTATATTCAGTTTTATTTTTGAGTTTTCCAGAAGCTGGTATTCAACTTCCACTCCTGGATAGGGAGAAATACCTAAAAATTGAAGTTCTGCTGGATTGAAGGAAAGAACCAAAGTGCTCTCTACAAAACCTTCAAAATCCCCTTCCAGGTTTAAGGAAACAGTATCATTTAAAGAACCCAGTAAAACTGGGGGATTTAAATAAAAGGAAGGAAGCTCCGAGACATTTCCACCCATAGGTTTAAACCTCTGAACTCCTCCACCTCCTGGCTTCTGGGGAAGTGTGGGTCTCTGGTCCGGGGGTTGCCTTAAGGGCCTTTCTTCTTCCTGCGGATTTTCTGGTTTTTCTTCTACCTCGCCTTCACCTTCAAAGGGAGAAGGAACTCCCGATTCCACCTTAGAGCCACTTCCTTTATAGGTAATGTTTTCTTCTGTTCCAGCCCAGATGGGAAGGAGGTCTTCCTCTGTTATATCAGGCATCTTTATTATCTGTGGAGTTATGGTCAAAATTAAATCTGTCCTATTTTCTGTCTTGGAAAACTTTGAAAAGAGATTTCCAATAAGGGGTATGTCCTGGAGCCAGGGAAAACCCGTTCTTCCTGTGGTCTTATCACTTCGCAAAAGTCCAGCCAGAAGGTTTGTCTCTCCGTCTTTGAGGCGTATTACTGACTGGATTGTCCTTGTGGAAATCTTTGGAGCCGTCTGTTTTTCCCCAACACTTACCTCTCCACTAATGGAAGAGACCTCCACTTTGAGTTCCAGGGTAACTTCCCTGTTATGGTGTATCCTGGGTTTTATATCAATTTTTATTCCTACATCTATATATTGATATGAATTATAGGGGTAATAGTAGCCCGTGGTTCCACCACCAGCATAAGTTGAAAAGGAAGCCGTTACAATGGGAATTCTGTCTCCAATGTGAAGAGATGCCTTTTCACCTTCTGAAATCCTGAGCTGGGGCTGTGCCAAGAGCTCTGCCTCTGTAATATTTTTTACAAGATAGTAAGTTATGGAAGGAATTGTCATACCCCACATCCAGGTGGAAATTTTCAGGTCATCCAAACTCATATCTGTTCTACCCTCTGGATAGCCATGGAAATTAGTGGTAAAGGTATAGGCACCCAGCTCTGTCCCGATCTGTTTTACTTTCTGGGAATCCACCTGAAGGAGTTCCACATTTAGCAATACCTCTGCCTTTGCCTTGTCATTGGCTTCTATTATTTTTGTTGCAAGTTCCACTTTATCAGCACTGTCTCTTATGACAATGGCATTCAGCTGGTTGTTTTGACCCAAATTTTTTGTCTGGATTATGGACCTTAAAACATTGGTTACATCCTTTACATCCCCGTTTGATAAATAATAGGTTTTGATAACCAGGTCTTCATAGGTCTTTCTATTCTGGGGAGTGTCTGGGACTATTATTATAGTCATTGGGTCCATAACCTTATAAAAAGTTCCCCCTGCCTGCATAAGGGCATTTAAGGCTGCCTCTGGGGTTACATCTTGAAGTTCAATGGTCACCTTTTTTTCCTTCATTTGAGGGTCAAAGATCACATTGAAGCCAAAACCCTTTGCCACTGCCTTACAGATTTCCATAAATTCTGTGGGTTTTGGAAAGGAAAAACTCATTGGCTTTTTGGACTTTGGATTTAATTTTGGTGGCTGTGCCTTTGCCTTTTTTGCCTCTTCCTTTGCCTTCTCAATTTCTGTCTCTGAAGCCCTTAAAAGTTCATATTCCTTTTGTGCTTTTACCAGTTCCTGGGCAGCAAATTGATTCGTTGGATCCAGCTGCACAGCAATCTGATATTCCAAAATTGCTCCTGGATACTGCTTTGCTTGATGTAGTTTTTTCCCATTTTCAAAGTGTGTCTGAGAAGCCCTCAGTTTTGCCCTTTCCAGATAAATTTTGTATTTTATATTTTCTGGATCCTTTGCCAGGGCAGAAAGGTACTCTGCCACGGCTTTGTCATAATCTTTAATTTTTTCTGCATCCTGACCACTTTTAAAAGCCCTGTAGCCAGTGCAGGAAATGGTAAAAATAAGTAAAAATAAAATAAATTTTTTCACGGTCCCACCTCTATCTTTTGAGTTATATCTTCAGGGAATCCCACAAAACCAATGGTTACACTTTCAAAACCAATCTTTTTTACAATAAATTTATCCATTATGGTTTCCCCTTCAAAGACATCTATTATTTCCTTTCCATCAGAAAAAACTGCCAGTTTTTTATCCTGAGGCCCAAAAAAGCCCAGATACTTATAATTAAAATAGGGCGGTTCTCTTTTAGGAGTGGCTTCAACTCTTGGAGTTTGAGGAACTTCCTGCGTTGCCAGGGGCTCTGAAGGAACTTTTGGAGGAACCTTGGGAACATTCCTTCCCATATCCCTTGCCCTTTCATTTCCTGTCTCTGTTTTTTTTGGTGCTCCATATCTAAAAATGTTTCTTCCTATGGATAAACTCTTTTCAGATAAATCGCCCTGCAATAGTTTTAAGTCCAGAACAGGTGGAATGTAGACCTCTTTCTTTTCCTTCTTTATTACCTTGGGCTTTTCTATTTCATATCCCATATCTAAAACCTCTCCACCTTTGAACTTGGGGAATATTTTTATGCCCAGAAAAATCAAAAGAAAAAGAAGAAAAAGGATTAAAATAAATCTCCTGGGCATCAGTTTCCCTCCAGTGCAAAAAAGGTAGTAATTTGAAATTGAAGGCGCACTTTTTCAGACATTTCACCTGAAGTGGATAAATTTATGGAATTTAAAACCACAAAGGTTGGTGTAAGTTCTAAGAGGTGGAGGAAATTTCTCACACCTGTATAATCTGCCTCAAAGGGAAAGTTTATGGTAAAACTTGAAAAATACTTGCCTTCCTTTTCACCATAATTGAACCCATAGGAGTGGGGCACCACACCTGATTTAATTGAAAGATCCTCTATTTCCTTTATAACTTCTGTAATTCTTTCCTGGGAAGTGCCAAGTTTTTTTGAGAAAAAATTTATATCTTCCTGTGCCTTTTCCCATTCCTTTAATTCTTTTTTGAGAATGGAATTTAATTTTTTTTCTTCTTCCAACTTTTTTTCCATATTAGATAGTTTTATAGAACTTAAATTAAAATTTTCTCTGAAAGAAAAATTCCATAAAATTAAAAGAGCAGTACAAAGCCCTGTTAAAATGAGGGGGGGTAAAAGAAGAGGATATTTTTCTTTAAATAATCTTAAATTCATCCTATTCCCCTCCCTCTTTTATGGGCACATCTTTTTCCGAATAGATAAATGTCAATTCAAAGCTTTTACCCATAGAACCACTTCGCTCTTCATCCTGAAATTGGACTGGCTGTATTTTTTTAAAACAAGGGCTCATTCTTAAAGCTTGGATAGTTTGGAGCATTCCATCCCTCTTGGAACTTAAAGCAGACATTCTAACCTTTATTAAACCTTCCTTTGATTTGGAGGTGGAAAGGGAAATCAGTCGCACTTCTTCCGGGAGCACCTCTTCCAGTTCCTGAAGAAGCTTACTCCAGGAAAAATTCCTCTGCAAAACCATACTATTTATTTCTTCTGCTTTTTCCACCAGGGACTTTTTATCAATGGAGTTTAGTTTATAATCTAATGATTTATTTTCCTCCATAATTTTTTTTAATTCCCTTCCCATTTCTTCCATTTTTACTTTTGCATTTTCAGAAACTTTAAAACCATTATAAATTTTAATACCGGTATAGATAGCAAAAAATATGGAAAATCCATAGAGAAAAATAGAAAGAATTATAAAAAAATTATAATTATAAAAGGGTCTGGAGCTTAAATTTAAATTACGGAATTCCATATAGGACTCCTAAAAAAGGACCCTTAAACCTCTCCCACCATAGAGGGGCTTCTTTTAAAACTTTTACCCCTTCAGGAGAAAGAGTTAAAAAATTAAAATCTAAATAAAAATTTTCACTTTCAAAATAAGGATTATTTAAATTCAAATAAAAATTTTCCACTGTTTTTTCATTTAGATTCAAGGTCCTTTCAATTTCTTCCTTCATTAAAGAAAAATTTTCCTCTGGTAAAATCTTCTGCCTTAGGGATAAAAGTTTTTCTTCCTCAAAAATTCCCAAAGTCCAGAGGTTTTTTTCAATGGAAAGTAGTGCCCAGGTCCCTTTTTTAGGAACTAAAAAACTTAAAGCCCAGAAGCTGGAGGTTATAAAACCCAAGTGCTTTTTTTTGCTTCTAAAGATCTCCTCCAGCAGGGAAATCAGCTTTTCCAGGCAGAAAGTTATAAGGACTCTGTTTTTTCCATTCCCATTTTGCAGAAGATAAGAAAAACGGACTTCCTCAGGTCTTAAATTGTATGCTTTCTTAAAATGCCATTCCAGAAAACTTTTCAGTTCCTTAGGTGCCTTTGGTATATTTTCTTCCTCCAGAATCAAACTCTTCTGCCACCAGTCAGGCAAAAGCAAGCACCAGTTTTTTACCTTGCTGGCTGATATAAGCTCCTTTATCTTTTTATCCAGTACTTTTAAATCCTGAGGCAATACTCCAAAGGAAGTTATCTTAAAAATTTCCTCTTCAAAGGTCTCTTCATAAAAATCTTCAACTAAAATACTTTCCTTCTTTTTGCTTAAAAGAGCAGCATAAAAATTATTTTTTTCCAGGTAAAGTACTCCGTATCTTGCCATTATTCCACAAAAGTTACCTTATTGGCTTCCTTCAAGGAAGTTATTCCTTGAAAAACCTTTTCCAGTGCTGCCTGCCTTAAAAATACCATACCTTCCTTGGCTGCCTGCTTTTTTATCTCTGCGGCAGGCCTTTTCTCCAAAATCAGTGCCCTTATTGTATCAGTCATATCTAAAAGTTCTCCAATTGCAGTTCTCATATAATATCCAGTTCCAGAACAATGGACACAGCCCTTTCCTTCATAAAAGGGAAAACTCCTATACTTTTCAGGGGGAAGCCCTGACTCTTCCAAAAATTCATCACTATATTTTACTAAAGTTTTACAATGTTTGCATATCACTCTTACCAATCTCTGGGCAAGGACACAGTTTAAGGCAGAGACAAAGTTATAAAGTTCCACATTCATATTTAAAAATCTACCAATCACATCCACCACATTGTTGGCATGGACGGTGGTAAAAACCAGGTGCCCTGTGAGGGCTGACTGAATTGCTATTTGAGCTGTCTCTTCATCCCTTATTTCACCAACCATTATCTTATCAGGGTCATGCCTTAAAATGGACCTTAAACCCCTGGCAAAGGTCAAGCCCTTCTTTTCATTTACTGGAATTTGAGTTACCCCTTTGAGTTGATACTCCACAGGATCCTCAATGGTTATAATCTTATCTTCTGAGGACTGGATTTCAGAAATGCAGGCATAAAGGGTTGTGGTCTTTCCTGAACCCGTGGGACCTGTTACCAGCACCATTCCATAGGGCTCTGAAATAAACTTCCTCATTTTTCTTAAAATATCCGGATTAAAACCCAAAATATCCAGGCGCAAATTTTTAAACTCTTCATTTAAGGACTCTTTGTCCAAAATTCTTATAACAGAGTCCTCCCCGTGGACTGTGGGCATAATGGATACTCTAAAATCAATGGTCCTTCCATGGATTTTCAGCTTGAACCTTCCATCCTGAGGTATCCTTTTTTCAGCAATATCCAGTTCAGACATAACTTTAATTCTGGATATAATGGCAGAATGGTATCTCTTATCAATGGGTTCCATTGCCTGATACAAAATCCCATCAATTCTATATTTTATAATTACCTGCTTTTCCCTTGTTTCAATATGGATATCCGATGCCCTTCTTTGTATGGCATTAAAAATTATGGAGTCCACCAGTTTAATTATAGGGGAAGTATCTGCTGTAATTCTGTCAATGGATAAACTCTCTTCCCCCTCTTCATCACTTATAATCTGGATTCTGAAATCCTCTGTGGCTTCTTCAAGGATTCTCTGCCCGCTTTCTCCCTTTTCTAAGAGTTCCTTTATAAGATAGGACTCAGCACATTTAAGTTTTATGGGCTCACCCAATATAAGTTCCAGTTCATCCCACTTTGTCTGGGCTTCTGGGTTTGAAACCAGGATGGAAAGCACCCCATTTTCCCTCTTTTCTGGCACAAATTGATATTTAACCATCAATTCCAGAGGTATGGACCTGAATAAATCATAGTCCAGATTAAAATTTGACTCATCCACATAGGGAAGGTTTAATTTCTGGGCAATTTCTATAAGTTTTGACTTGGATTCAAAGATTTCAGACATAGTTCCTCCAATTACCTGAAATGTCCTATAAGATAGACCAGGGGAAGGTATACTGAAGCCAGGAGGGTTGCCACTATGGAACCCATAAAAATAAGGATAACAGGTTCAATCAAGGTCATAAGACGGCCCAGTTTTATGGAAATATCTTCATCTAAAAATTCACTGGCTGAAAAGAGCATTTCATCCAGAGCACCTGTGGCTTCTCCTACCTTAATCATCTCAATGGTGACAGAGGGTATCTTTCCAGTGCTTTCCAGGGATGCCCAGATGGCTTCGCCTTCCCTTACCTTTGAAATTATACTTTTTATCTTTTCTGAAATATAAGCATTGGATACAGAAGAAGCAGCCACTTCCAGTGCCTGAACAGCCGGGGTTCCTCCACCCACCAGAGTTCCAAAGGAACGGGTAAACTGGCTTACTGCAAAAAGGTGGACCACATTTCCCACAATGGGTATCTTTAAAATGAATTGATCCACCTTCTGTTTTCCACTGTAGGTTTGCTTATAGGAAAGGAAGAAAAAAACAAAGAGGATCAGCCCTATCAGAAGAAAGGGAAAGTACTGTATGACAAACTTTGATAAACCTAGAACAGCCCTTGTAAGAAATGGCAGGCGGGCTTCCATTTCTCCATAAAAAGTTGTGAACTTGGGAATGACATAGGTAAGCATAATGGTGATTAAAATCAGAGAGAGAATAATGAGAATGGAAGGATATACTAGTGCCTGTTTTATCTTGCTTTTTACAGTGGTTATGATTTTTTGATATTGAATAAATCTTCTCACCACCAGCTCCAGCTCCCCAGACCTTTCCCCTGATTTTAAAGTAGTATAATAAAGTTTTGGAAAAAGTTCCCCATAGGACTCAAAGGCTTCAGAAAGGGAACTCCCACCTTTTATTTTATCTATTATTTCCAGAAGAATCCTTTGAAAAAATTTGTTTTTTTGCCTCTCCGAAAGTATCTGTATACATTGAAGGAGGGGAAGCCCTGCTTTGAGAAGGGCAGCCAGTTCCTGATTGAATATCAGAAAGGTCTCCTGAGAAATTTTTTCCTTTTTGGATTTAAAAAGCCCTCTTTTTCTTTCTATGGAAAAGACATAAATTCCCTTTTCCTGCAAATTTTTTTTTAAGGAATCTATATTTTCTGCCCTCAAGGTCTCTAACTTTATGCTCCCATCAGGGTATCCCAGACGACATAAAAATTCTTTCATTTATTTACATAAAAAACAAAGATAAGGGCTTTGGCTTCATCCACAGAAGAAGAAGCCCCGAGGATCTGGGTTCTTCCAAGCATAAGGTTTAAGGAAGTTTTCATTAAAGGACTTATAATTTTAACATTTTTTTCCTTTTTTTCAACTTTTGAAAATTCCAGATCCAGGAGTTTTACAGCATTGGGATTTCCAATAAACCTTTTCAAGAAAAAGGTAATCTGATAATCCCTGGCAATTGCCTGGTCTATCTTGGCACCTGGTTCTGCTTCTATGGAAATTTCATCTAAAAGTTTATAGGAAGAATAAGGGGTAAGTTTCCTTAGCTGAACCTTTATTCCTTCTATCTCCTTTGTAATTGTACCACCCCCCTGCTTCTGGGAAGCTTCAAAAAGTTTTATAGTTATTTTATATTTTTGAGGAGGGGTATCTGTTTTATTTATAAAATCTTGGATAATTTTTAATCTTTCTGGATAATCTGAGACCTGTATGGAATTTTTCACAGGTTGGAAACGAATATCCCCATCGGGGGAAATCATTTTTTCAATAAAAGGTAAAACCTCTGTGGCAGAGACATACTTCAATTCATAGTAATGTACTTCCCTGTTTTGAGAAAACAGAAAAGGTACAAATAAAAGAACTAAAAATATTCTAAATACCATTACCATTCTATATTTGAATCCACCACAAAGGCAACCTTTACATCCTGAACCTGGGTTTCATAGATAAGTTCAGGGCTGCCTTCCCAGTGCTCAATCATTGGCATGGAATCCCCCTGAGAAAGGATCAAGGGGCTTTCCTTTTCACCTCTATAATTTATCAGCAGTCCTATTCCAAAAAATAAAATTATAATAGCAGCCAGGGCAAGGACCCTGTAAAAAGGAAAAACCTTCTTTTTCCTTTGATAAAGCTTACCTTTAAGAGAATTCCACATCTCTTCCTTTTCCCTCGCTGTGAGAGGGGGCAAAACATTTTTTCCCTTAAGCCCTTCAAAAATTTTATAATCTTTCATCTGCATACTCCGGATATTTTTCTTTAAGTTTCTCTGTTATAATCTTTCTGGCATGAAAGAGGTGGTTTCTTATGGTTGCCTGACTGCTCTTTAATATCCTTGCAATCTCTGGTGTGGAAATTTCATCAATCTCGTGCAGGATAAATACAGCCCTTTGCTTTGGAGTAAGCTCTGAAGAAAGCTCCTTCAAAATCCTTTCAATTTCTTCCTGCTGGAGCTCTGTCAGTGGAGAGGCAGGTCTCTTTTCAACCCTTACTGCTTCCAGATATCTCTTTTCCATCTGATCCACACTCTTTTTATGCCTTAAAGTATCTATACATAAATTATAAGCTATCTTATAAAGCCAGGTATTCAAGGTAAAGGAAGGATTAAACCTTTCTGCCTGTTGCCATATCCTTAAAAAAACCATCTGGCACAAATCCTTTGCCTCTTCCCTGTCACCAATAAGGCGCGTGCAAAAGGAATGGAGTTTATCAATTTTGCTTTCCATTAAGATCTTTAGAGCTTCCTCATCACCTTCCTTAATCCTTTCCATCAGTTTCAGGTCATCATTTTCCTTTTCCTTAAAGGGAATAACCATAAGCTTTTGCATACAAAATTATACGAAAGAGGAAGGTTTCTCGTTTATAAAACCCTCCAGTTTCAGTAAATTTTCTTTGGTCTTCAAACCCCCTGTAAAACCACCCAGAGACCCGTCCTTTCTTATTATTCTATGACAGGGAAAGAGGATTGGAAGAGGATTTCTTTTAAGTGCCTGCCCCACTGCCCTAAAAGCCCTCTTATTGCCAATTCCCTTTGCCACATCCTCATAGGAGCATACGCTTCCATAAGGTATCTTTTTTATAAAATCCATAACTTTTTTTTGAAAACCCTTAAACTGAAAGGAAACTGGAAATGTAAATTTTAAATTTCCTTTTTTAAAATATAAATCTATTTCTTTCAAAGCCCACCTTGTTATTTTATTGGGATTTGGCTTTGAGATATTTTTTACAAAAACAATGGAACTTACACCCTTTTCATCTGCCACTATTTTTATCTTACAAAAGGGTGCTTTGTAAAAATCGTAATAATTCATAAAGTAATTTTATCAGATTTAAAGGATATGGTGCAAATTTATAAACTTTTTTTTGAAAACATAAACTTTAAAAGGTAAAAGCCCCATAAAATCCCTGAAAGCATAAAAAAAATGGCAAAAAATTTAACAAAATAAGATAAAAAGGTATCAAAAGAAAGAAGCCCTGTCTTTGAAAGCAGATAGTTCCAGTCATGGATAACTTCTTCCCCTGAAAAGGGAGAAACCAGGGGAAGTTCCTGCCTTCGAGCATCTCCAATATAGAGAGATACTCCAAAAAGAGAAGTGGAAAGCCAGCAGGAAGAGACAGATAAGGCAAAGTAGTCCTCCTGCTTTAAAAATATCCAGAAAGATAGCAGGGGTACAAAAATCTGTAAAAAAGAGCCCCCAAAGACACTTAAAAATTCTCCCAAGGGATAAAAAATTAAATGCCCCAGTTCATGGATCCCTAAATTTATCCCTCCAAATAGACTGCTGTATTCAGAATTCCAGATATGTCTTATAAAAACATAGCAAAAATATAAGATTAAAAGGGCTCTGAAAAACCAGAACCTACCATAAGCCCATTTCTTTCCTTCTTCTTTTATATTTTTTAAAAAATTAATCATTTAAAATATTTAATTATTTCTTCAATCTTTTCCACATTTACAATTTCTATGTCTTTTATTTCCTTTTCCTTTACCTTTGGACAGAATACCTTTTTAAAACCCATTCTCTTTCCTTCCTCTATTCTCCTTTTCATTTGAGGAACTGGCCTTATCATTCCTGTTAAGGAAATTTCTCCAATGAAAAGGCAATCCCTGGGAATCTTTAAATTTTTAAAGGAACTTATAAGAGCAAGGGCTGCTGAAAGGTCTGCCCCTGATTCCTTCAAGGGAAAACCCCCTGCGACGGAAAGGTATACATCAAAATGGGAAAGGTCAATTTTGCAATGTTTTTGAAGGACTGCAATTATAAGGTGGAGGCGCTGGAGATCATAACCCACAGAAGTTCTTCTGGGAGAAGCAAAGGGAGTGGGCACCACAAGGGCTTGAATCTCTGCAACCAGAGGTATGGAACCCTCATAAAGAGCCCCAAAGGCAACCCCTTCCAGGGGTTCCTGAGAGGAAATAAAAAGGAGGGAGGGAGATAAAACCTCTTCAAGTCCCTTTTCCTTCATTTCAAAGAATGCCACCTCCGAGGAAGGACCAAACCTGTTTTTATAGCACCTTACCATCTTATATTGAAGTTTTCCTTCCCCTTCAAAATAAATTACCACATCCACCAGATGTTCCAGGGCTTTTGGTCCTGCAAAGGTTCCTTCCTTTGTAACCTGCCCTGTTACAAAAATGGAAATGTTCTTCTTCTTTGCCACTTCCATTAAAAGGTTTCCCACTTCTCTTATCTGTGTGATGGTTCCAGGGATTGAAGGAATTGATGAAAGGTAAAGGGTTTGAATGGAATCCACCACCACCACATCTGGATAAATCTCTTCAATTTCCTCCATAGCATTTTCCATATCCTGGGTGCAAAGGATAAAAAGATTTTCATTTTTAATTCCCAACCTTTTTGCCCTTATACTTATCTGTTCCAGGGACTCTTCCCCACTTATATAAAGGACTTTTCCAAAACTTGAAAGGTCTTCAGAGATTTGGAGCATAAGGGTTGACTTTCCCACCCCTGGTTCTCCTCCAATTAAAATCAAAGAACCCTTCACCACCCCTCCACCTAAAACCCTGCTTAGTCCAGAAAATTTAAGGGGTATTCTGGGCTTTTCTTTAACTTCCAGTTCTTTCAATTTAAAAGATTTTGCAGAATATTCTTTCTTTTCCTTTTCCTTTTTTTTTAATGCCTCTTCTCTGAAGGACTCCCAGGAAAGGCATTCAGGACATTTTCCAAGCCATTTAAAGGAAACAAATCCACATATCTGGCAGATATACTTTTTCTTATCCATCTTTTTAATTATACTACTAAAACCAAAAATTTCCCCAAAGCACTTAATTTGAGACAGAGGGAGAAAATTGATATAATATTAAAAATAAATGTAGGAGGTTGGTATGTTTTGCAGAAATTGTGGAAAGGAAGTCAAAGAAGGAGCAGTGGTCTGTACCTCCTGTGGATTTAAACCCATGGATGGAAATCTATTTTGCCAAAATTGTGGAGCACCCACAAAACCAGAGCAGGAGATTTGTATCGCCTGTGGCTTTAAACTTTTAAAATCTCCATCAACTTACTCAAAAAGTAAAATTGCAGCAGGGCTTCTGGCAATATTTCTGGGAGCTCTGGGAATCCATAAATTTTATCTGGGCTATAACACTCAGGGACTTATCTTACTTCTGGTAACAGTTTTATCCTGTTTTCTTTTATCCTTTGTAACTGGCATTATTGGGATTGTGGAAGGAATAATTTATCTTACAAAGACCGATGAAGAATTTGAAAGAGAATATGTTCAGAATAAGAAATTATGGTTTTAGTTTAATCCTTTTGCTTTTTTCCACCCTTCTCTTTCCCCTGGAAAGGGCAAAGGTAATAAAGGTCTATGATGGAGATACAATAAAAGTTATTTTAAATGAAAAGGTGGAAAAGGTGCGCCTTATTGGGATTGACTGCCCAGAAAGGGATGAAAAGGGGTTCTGGCAGGCATTGAATTTTACAAAAAGATTGGTTCTTCACAAAAAAGTTTATATAGAATATGATGCAGAAAAAAGAGATAAATATGGCCGTCTTTTGGCTTATGTTTTTCTGGAAGATGGAAAATTTATAAATGAAGAAATTTTGAAAGAAGGGCACGGTAAATTTATATTGATTCCTCCAAATGACAAATATAAAGAAAGATTAAAACTGGCAGAGGAGTTTGCAATATCAAATAATAAAGGAATTTGGAAAAAGAAAAAGGAGAATGTATGACTATAGATAAAAAGACCCTGGAACTTTTAAAGAAAAAAGAAAAAATCTTTGAGAAAATGAAAGAGACAGTGGAAAAACAAGCCCTTCAGGGTAAACTTACTGCAAGAAAAAGGATTTCTGCCCTTCTGGATCCGGAATCTTTCCATGAATACGATCTTTTTGTGGAACACAAATGCACTGATTTTGGGCTTGATAAAAAGAGTTTACCCGGGGATGCAGTTATCACTGGAATTGGAAAAATAGAAGGCCACCCCATTTGCATTTATGCTCAGGACTTTACTGTAGCAGGTGGTTCTTTAGGGATTATGCATGCAAAAAAAATATGCAAAATTATGGACCATGCCTTAAAATTAGGAATCCCAATAATTGGAATAAATGATTCTGGTGGTGCCAGAATTCAGGAAGGGGTAAATTCCCTGGCTGGGTACGGAGAAATTTTTTATAGAAATTCTATATGTTCGGGGGTAATTCCCCAGATTTCCATAATTTCTGGTCCCTGTGCCGGTGGGGCTGTCTATTCCCCAGCCCTGACGGATTTTGTCTTTGTCATTGACAAGATAACTAAAATGTTTATAACGGGACCTGATGTTATAAAAACTGTCCTCGGGGAAGAGGTAACTCAGGAAGATTTAGGGGGTGCCAGAATCCATGCTGAAATCTCTGGGAATGCCCATTTTTTTGCAGAAAACGAAGAGGACTGTTTTCAAAAGGTAAAAAAACTGGTGACTTTTATACCTTGGAATAATAAAAAGAAAGCAGAGCCATTCCCTCCAAAATCCCCTAAAAATATTTACAACATAAATCAAATAATTCCAGAGGACCCCATTAAACCCTATGATGTAAGGGATATAATTAAAGCCCTCTGTGATGACAGTGATTTCTTTGAAATTCAGGAGCACTGGGCAAAGAATATTGTGATTGGTTTTGCCAGGTTTTCTGGGGAAACAGTTGGAATAGTTGCAAATCAACCAATTGTTCTGGCTGGTTGTTTGGACATTGACTCTTCTGATAAAGCAGCCAGGTTTATAAGGTTTTGTGATAGTTTTAATATACCACTCCTTACCCTTGTAGATATACCCGGATATCTCCCAGGGGTTGATCAGGAACACAATGGAGTAATAAGACACGGAGCAAAAATCCTATATTCCTATTCTGAAGCCACAGTTCCAAAAATTACAGTAATTTTAAGAAAGGCCTATGGTGGTGGATATATTGCTATGTGTTCAAGACACCTGGGGGCTGACTTTGTCTTTGCCTGGCCCCATGCAGAAATTGCAGTTATGGGACCTCAGGGGGCAGCCAACATTATTTTTAGAAAGGAGATACAAGCATCAAAGGACCCAGAAAAAACACTGAAAGAAAAGGTGGAAGAATACAAAGAAAAATTTGCAAACCCATACGTGGCTGCACAAAATGGACACATAGATGCTGTCATAAGGCCAAAGGAAACGAGGGAATTTATTATAAGGGCAATTGAAATTTCAAAACATAAAGAGGATATGAGGCCCTATAAAAAGCACGGGATTCCTCCTTTTTAAAAATATGGAAAAGTTTGTAATTTTTAATTTAGGAGATGGGACTTACGAGACAAAACTTACAAAAAAGTTTTTAAAGAGAAAACCCTACCAAAAAGAAGAAGGGACAGTTAAAGCATATATCCCTGGTACAATTTCTAAAGTATATGTAAAAAAGGGATCCTTTGTGGAAAAAAATACTCCACTCCTTGTCCTGGAAGCAATGAAAATGCAAAATGAGATATTTTCACCTTTTAAAGGAGTGGTAGAAGAAATCTTTGTAAAAGAAAATGAAAAGGTAATTAAAAATCAGGTCCTTTTAAAAATAAAGGAAGAATAATTTAATTTTTAAAATCAGGTTCTTTTAGGTGTGAGTTCTTTTCTTATCCAGGGCTTTGCCAGAATCTTTAAAATTTTTAATTTAAAATCGTATATATGCCAGGCAAGGTCTCTTTCCACTAAATATTTTGTATCATCTGGATTGACAACCAGTGAAACCTCAATATTTGGAATAATACCCATAGGAATATTATTTTTCCTCATTGAGTAATAGAGATGTCTGAAAACCTTAAAGATATCCTCTGAGGAAGGAGAAGGGAATTTTTCCATTTCCGAACCAAGCAAAGGTCTGAAAATGCAAACTGTGGGAAAAGCACCAATGGAAGTTATATAATCAATGGCTCTTAAAGTGTCTTCTATGGGTTCAATCCCTGCAATGATTTCCCCAGAAACCTTACCCTTACCCATAAGCTTTGAAGTATATTCAAGGGCATCAAAAAATGCCTTCTGGCTTATATACTTTTCCTTCCCTGGGCATACATCAGCAAAATATTTTGGATTATGGAATTCATAACAGAAGGAAAAATGGTTTACACCTGCTTCTTTTAAATAATCATATTTCTTTAACTCTTCTCTCTTTTCTGGAATAGCCTGAAGCCCTACAAAGACTCCCACTTCTTTTTTAAGTGCCTTCACATAAGGAATGGGGATTTCTAAGTCCTTTCCACCCTGCCAACCAGAATTAAAATGGACAAAGGTTATACTATTTTCCTTTTTTGCCTCCAGCGCCACTTCCACCACATCTTCCACCGTTTTTTCTTCCACTTCATTGGCACCGACATTAAGGCCTGTAGTGCAGAATTTACAATTTACTGGCTTATCCAATGTCCAGAACTTACAGGTCTGACCAAGATATATACCCAGATAGGTCCCCTGCAACACCCCTATCTGGCTCATAGGGATCCCTCTTTTTGTCTTTTTTGAATACCAGGAGGGGGTTTTTGGAAGTTTTACTGGATAAGTTATTTTATTTTCTTCATCCAGAATTTTATATTCCCCGTTTTCCTTAAAAATAAGATAGGGAGAATTTTTTACAAAATCTTCAAAGACAGGGGCATTCAGCCAGATTTCCTTTTCCCTGGAAGGAAGTACAATCTCCAAACCATCACCCAGGCCTGCTCTGGTCCTGGAAAAAGCTCTTCCGTCTTTTTCCAGTTCACAGCTTCCATCTATTTTTAAACCTTTACAAAAAAGCTCAATTTCCAGGTGTGCCAGATGTTTCAGTTTTTTGTTTTGGAGGGTCTTTGATAATTCTGGTGACAATATCTTCTCCTTCTTTATTTTTCCTATAAAATACTCTTATTAAATCGCCTTTTTTTAGGTCTTTAAATCTTAAACCTTTTTGCTTGCCTAAAACCTTAACCTCTTCAGAATAACATTTTATTTCATAATCATTTCCATCTTCTCCCTTTACTTTCAGAATTTTTTTCTCAAAATCATAATTTTCAAAAAAACCCAATAGATTTCCCACTTCAATTTTAGCCAGCTCCTTGGAGCCAGCTCTTTTTTCTGGTATAGGTGCCTGCTCCTGGGCAAAGCATAAAACAAAAGAAAATAAAATAAAGGTAAAAAAAGCAAAGTTTTTCATACTATCTCCTATTCAATTAATTTTATTGGCAGCTCTTCGCTTTCTGGTAAATCCAGTTTTAAAGCACTTAAAGCTGCCTTCTTTGCTTTTACGATTGCCTGCCCTTCTTCGTTTACTGTAAATAATATGGTTGCTCCAAATTGAAGCTGTTTTTCACTCTGACAGATTATGGGAATCCTGGTTTCCTGGGTCTTGGTAACCAGAAACCTTAAAGCCATAGGATCCCCGTTAACAGAATCCTCAAAAATCCATAATACATCAATCTTTTTATCCAGAAGTGTCTGAAGTCCCTTGGGCAATTCTGTACTTTTTTTCACCACTTCCACTTCTACTTTTAGTCCATAATAAGTAGAATTTTTAACAAGCTCTGCTGCCTTTTCCTGACTCTGGTCTTTT
>JBBFMJ010000003.1:0-20923 GCA_037478515.1 Thermoanaerobaculia bacterium | reverse complement strand
CTTTGCCATTAATTTGGCAAAAGAGATTAATATTTATAATTACAGATAAAATAAGTATCTTAATAAATAACTTATAAATCAATTTTTATCAACCCCTTATTTCTAAATTTAATAAATTTATTTCTCCTTCATAAATTTCAAAAAAAATCTTTAAACATTCGCTCTGCCTACCTGCATATATTATCTGATTCCCTTGGATCCCTTCTGGTAATTTTATCTGCCCTGCTTCTTTTTATTACCAAAAAAACATATTTTGATTCCCTGGCATCCATATTTATTTCTTTTCTTATATTATATTCCAGTATAAAACTTTTTCTTAAAACCTTAAATATACTTATGGAAGGTGTTCCAAAGGATTTTAAAATGCTGGAAATTTATAAAGATTTAAAAGACCTTCCAGAGGTCCAGGATATCCATGATTTGCATATCTGGTCCATAACCTCCAATTTTCCAATTCTGACTGCCCATATTGTTATAAAGGAAGAAAAAAAGGGACAGGAAGTTTTAAAAAAAGCCAATGAGGTTCTGAAAGAAAAATATAAAATAAACCATAGTACTTTACAGCTGGAAACATCTTTTAAAAAAGAATGCGAGCAGGCAAATGGAAACTGCCCTGGAAGTTAAAAATCTAAACATTTCTTATAAGAAAAAACCAGTTATACTGGATATAAACTTTATGCTTTTCAAAAACCAGTGTTTTGCTCTTCTCGGGGAATCGGGTTCTGGAAAGACCTTAACAGCCCTGAGTTTATTTGATGCCCTTCCAGAGGGTTTTAAAATAGAAAGTGGGGAGATAATTCCTGAAAAAAAAGATAAAAGAGCTTACCTGTTTCAGGACCCTTACAGTGCCCTAAACCCTGTCTTTAAATTAAAAACTCAATTTAAAAGTGTTTTAAAGTCAAAGGGAACCTTTGAAGAAAATGAAATAATAAACCTTCTGAAGTCCCTGGGATTTCAAGAACCAGAAAAAAAGATAGATTATTATCCCCATGAACTTTCAGGGGGTATGCAGCAGAGGATTGCCTTAGGGCTTTGCCTTTCAAAAAAACCAGAGGTCCTGGTTGCCGATGAGCCCACCACTGCTCTTGATTTGACAGTCCAGGCAAAAATTTTGGCTCTTTTAGAAAAATTAAAAAAGGAAACTCTTTCCATTTTAATGATAACCCACGATATGGGTGTGGTGGCACAAATTGCCGAGTGGGTAGGGGTTATGTATTTAGGGCGGCTTTTAGAAGTTTCACCTGTAAAAGATTTCTTTGAGGAGCCCTTACATCCTTACAGCAAAGCTTTAATGGAGGCAAGGGAATTTAAAGTTAAAAAAATAAAAGAAGAAAGGGTGCTTTCTTTTTTTGAAAAACCCTCTGGCTGTCCCTTCCATCCTAAATGCGAATATAAAAGGGAGAAATGTGAAAAGCATTTTCCACCCTTATTTGAAGAAAATCAAAGGAAGGTCTTTTGCTATCTCTATCTGTAAACTAAAAAAGGGCTGGCTCAAAGCCAGCCCCTGCAATAACTATTTCAAAAATGGAATAAAGATAGAATCCCCAGTCCTGTTATCCACAACAGAGGCATAGGAATAAACACTGTTTCCATTTAAAACTTTTATTTCAATGTAGGCAGCATTGTAATAGTTTGTTATATTCAAATCTGCAAAGATATTGTTAATTTGAGTATTTAAAAAAGCTCCTATAGTGTAGTTTTTAAAGCCCAGCATTACTCTGTTTTTGTCATAAATTTTAGCCTGAACCTCTGAAGGGGAACCGGAAAATTGTGTAAATCCCACATTGCATCGATAGTCCTGATTATAGGTCAATTGCAAAAGAAGCCCTGTTTCACCAGTTAAGATGGAATTTTCTTCTGCCACACCAGGTATAAACTGCCCATAGGTCTTGTCTTCCACTTTGTTATAGGTTCTGGAAGTTATGAATAAACCATTGTCGGAATAAATATGCAAACTGCCAGAAGAGTTTTCAGGGGCAGAAGGGAAAAGGGAAGATACCACATCATTAAAACTCATTAAACTATTTTGAGGAAGGTTTTTGGAAACTTCAAAAACCCCTGAAGAGGTATAAAATTTAAATTGAACATTCTGGCTCTGGAAGGGGTTAAATAATTTTAAATCACTCCTCCAGTCGGTCCCATAAGCACCCTTTGCCTTTGCAATGACAGGGACAATTTGATGTTTCTTTCCCTGAATTTCTGAAATTTTTTTCATTGGTACAAAGATTGGGTCCGAGGAATTGTTATCCACCACTGAAAGATATCCTGCTATCTTTGCCGAAGGAGAAATTTGATTTATAATGGCATAACCACTTTCAATTTCCTCCGATGTAAACTGGGAGATAGCACTATTTATTTGAATATGGCTAAAAGGTTTTAAACTTACAGGTAGAGTCCCAAGCAAAGTCCCACCTTCTTTGTAAAAACTTACATTAAAGGAAGCTTCTGTATTTGAAAAGTTTACAAAACCCACATTGGTCCTGAAATTTGAAGTTTGAATTAAGTTCAAAAGGTATCCATTTTCATTTTCTACCAGAAAATTACTTAAATTTACAGCAGGCACAAACTGACCATAGGTTCCGGAGGAGCCCATATCATTATAAGTCCTGGAAGTTAACATAAAGGGTTTATCTGATGTAAAGAAAATCCCCCCAAAATTATTGCTCTGGCTAAATAAATTATAAAGAGCATCTGGAAATTTATGCATTTTGTAAGGACCAACTAAAATTTCAATCCCTTCTGAAGAAGTGTTATCTTCACCACTTTTTAGAAAGTATCCATAGACATAAATATTTTCACTATTTGGGTTGTACAGGCTCAGGTCAGTGAGCCAGTTGGTCTGATTTTGTCCAATTGCCTTTGCTGATGCAGGAATTATAAAATTATAACTTTTTGGAGAACCCAGATTGGGAATTTTTGTTTTGGGAAGGACCACTACATTTTTAGTTATGTGGGAAGTTCCATAGGAATTGGAAACGGTAAGTTTTACTTTATGAACCCCTGAAAAATAGAAGGTATGTTTTGGGTTTTGAAGGGTTGAGGTCTCCCCATCTCCAAAATCCCAAAGCCACTGCGAAGGACCGTATTTGGAAGAGTCAAAAAAGCTTACTTCTTTTGCATTTTCAATTAATTTTGGATCCCAGGTAAAATTTGGTTCAGGGGAAATTAAACCCCCATAAATCCAAAGCAAACCATCAGCATCATCAGGATGAAGCTGCCTTTTATTTTTGCCGGAACCACCATATCCATACATTACTTTTTGAGAATCATATTCAAAATCATATTCTCCATACAAATCTCTTAATGCAAGCCAGTGGCCCATTTCGTGCAAAACTATTGTCTGAACATCAAAAGAATTTGAAGGGGTTTTGTCTTCTATAGACCATTGCAAATTTGAATTTAATACCAGATCGCACTCTGAAATCTTTGATCCTGAGGTGGTACATCTAGCATGGCCTATGGTTGTATTATCACTAATATTTCCAAACATCACTTCACTTTTCCCATTTTGTGTTAATTTTTGATTACTGGTAGTACCTTTATAAACCATAGAAAAATTCCCAACTGAAGACCAGGTACTGGCTGCCCCTTGAATTGCATCTCTCCAGCTTAAAATGTTATCTCCTATATAATATTCTACAATAGGTTTATCTCCTTCCCATTTGCTTTTCATATAGGAAAAAGAAATTTTATACTCATAACTTTCATTTTCAATCCCTGAATTTGTAGTTATCTTTACGGGTCCAGAACCAGCAGAAGCAGCATAATTTTGTATAGTTCCAACAGGGACTTCACATTTAATTTCATTATTGCTCCAGGAAACTGTTGGAGCAGTAATCCAGATTATTTGATAGGTATTCTCATCTCTTCTATAAAAAAATCTAACATTGCCACTACCCTGAGAATTTTCAAAACCAACACCCTTTATGGTTATTTCTGTTCCTGTACCTGCTGATGCCTTTTCTGGTCTTATATCATAGACAACAAGCCCAGCCCCCTGGCTATCTTCTTCTGGAAGCTCAAAATAAACATTTGAAAAATAGGAATTATTTGAAGGATCTCTAAAGTCATCATAGGTGCTCTGTCCTTCTCTGAAAACTTCAACTCTGAAATCATAAGAGCCCCTGCTTGCCCCTTCAATGGCAAGATAAACTCCATCAGAGTCAACCCCTTTAATGGTCCTTAAATCAGTTACATAAAAAAGAATCCATCCAGTATCCCCTGTGGCTCTCCAGTAAACCTTTTCATATACATTTAAAGTGCTCTTTTTATCTGAAACATCCACATCCCAGTAGAGTTTTGCAAATTGTTTGTAGCCGTCCCCATCATAATCCACCTCATCCTCAAACCATCCAATACTGAATTTTGCAGTCACCTGAGAAAAATTTGATGAAAGATATTTTTTTCCACTTTCCACCCTTGAAACCTTGGGTTTTGATTTTACAAAGTTTGAAAAAACTGGATAGGAAGGGTCCTGAATTTTAATTTTCAGAGCTTCTAAAAATTCTTCTATTTTTACCTTCCCGCAGGAAAAAGCCACTTCCCTGTTTTCAACCCAAATTTTGCCCTGAAAACTTCCCACTATGTATCCGTCCTTTAAAAATAAAATATACTCGTTGCCTTCTTCAAAACCAGGCGAGTCCTCAACCCATTGCGTTATATTCCCCACAGTTCCACCTAAAATTTTCAATAAATAATTTTTCTCAGACCACTGGCCCTTTACCACTTCAAAAACTTTAAAATTTATATCCGTCCAAATGTTGCCATCCTGCCAGTAGGATCTAATATTTTCTGCCCTTCCATAAAATATCAAATCAGCACTGGATATAACTTCATCAAAGTTAAGTTTTACAACCAGAGAAAAGGAAGGTAAGGAAGTAATCAAAATTAAAAATAAAAATAAGCGCTTCATATTAAACCTCCAATTTTTTTCCTTACAATTATAACAGAAAATTGTGTTAGAATATTTTGAGCGATAGGGGAGGCGTATGCCTGAGAACCCCGCTTTAAAGCAGGGGGACCCTTTGAACCTGATCTGGGTAATGCCAGCGTAGGGAATCGTGGCAAACCTCCTTTGTCGTGAATTTAATTTAAGGAGGTTTTTTATGCAATTTTCAAGTTTTTCAGAAGAAAAAATTTCAAAAGCAATTCTAAAGGACTGGACAAAAACCCTGGAAAATTACCTTTCCTCCGATGTAATCATAGTAGGTGCCGGCCCCTCTGGACTTATGGCAGGAAGGGAAATCTCAAAAAGGGGCTTCAAAGTTTTGATTGTTGAAGCAAATAATTTTTTAGGTGGCGGTTTCTGGGTCGGGGGATTTCTGATGAATGTTTTGACCTTCAGATCTCCTTCGGAAGAAATTCTTCAAGATTTAAAAATTTCTTATGAAAAATTTGAAGAAGGGCTTTTTGTTTCCAATGCCCCCCTTGCTTGTTCTACCCTTATAAGAGAGACAATTTTGTCTGGTGCAAAGGTTTTAAATCTAACCCGTTTTGAAGATTTAATTTTAAGGGAAGGGAAGGTATGCGGGGCTGTTTTAAATTCTTCCCTTATAAATTACATTCCAAAGCCAATTTCTGCCTTAGACCCTCTGGGTTTTGAGGCAAAAGTTGTAATTGATGCCACAGGCCACGATGCAGTGGTCTGTCAGTCCCTGAAAAAAAGGGGGCTTTTGGAATTTGAAAAGGAAGCACCAATGGATGTTTTATCTTCAGAAGAACTGGTTGTTGAAAAAACAGGTGAAGTTTTTCCTGGTTTGATAGTTACTGGTATGGCAACTGCTACTGTCTTTTCCCTTCCCAGGATGGGACCTACATTTGGCGGGATGCTCTATTCTGGTAAAAGGGCAGCAGAGGTTGCAATAAAATTAATTACTCAATAATTCTTTTGATGGGATCTTTTGTATATCCCAGTGCCTTAAAATCAAAACTTCCCTTTTTCCCATGGCAGTCAAAGCAGTCCAGTGCCTTTTCCTTTGGTGGTATTGAATGGAAAATCCCCATATACCTTTCTGACTCAACCCACTTTACTCCCTTTGGCTTTCTCTTATAATACTCTTCCGATCCCAAATTTATTGCTTTCATTATATCTCCTGAGGAAAATGCCTCAACACATTTCACTGGAAGGAGCATATTTGTCCCTTCTTCCAATGGAATTATGGCTTTATGGTATTTGAAAGGAAAAATCTTGCTCTTTGGATCTTCCTTTGAGCCATCAGGAACCATTATTTGAACCTTCCCATCTTTCAATAAAACGGGCTCTCCTAAAATTGAAGAAGTTATGGTCTTTCCATTCCACCATTTATAAACTGGTTTTACATTTTTTGCAAATTCAATCTCTGGCTCGTATTTTCCGTTTTCTTCATTTTGTTCCAGTTTTGACCAGTTTCTGAACATATCTGTTTCATATTCCCTTGCAAAGGATGGGATGTGACAGGTTACACAGGCAACCCTTTCTAAATGCTTATTTAAAATGTCAATAGGATGCATCTTTTTCCCATGGCAGGACTCACACTGGAGTTTGTCTCCAACTCTGTCTGAAGAGACAATGTCTGCTCCCCTTCCCAGTATTCTGTGGTCTTTTCCTTTATGGCAGTCAATACATTCCATTCCAGAGCCGATGTGGACATCATATTCCCTTGATGTATTTGACAAAGTTGGTTCAATATCACCCCTTTTCCAGTTCATTCCACCACCAGAGCCAGCGTGGCACCTCAAACACATATCCCTTTTTGGAAGGGTTATCCTCTTTGAAACAGAATTTAAACCCTCTTGGTTTTTCCATAAAATTGGTTTAATTTTAAATTTTCCATCTTCTTCATAAACATCTCTTCTATATCCAGAGGCATGGCAAATTAAGCAATCAATATTTTCAAGTTGCTTTTGAGAAATTTTCTCCTCTGGTATTTCCCCAAAACCAGGATGGCAGACCCCGCATCCCTTTGCAATGGTTACCCCCTTCTGACTTTTAAAAATCCCCAGCCAGCAACCCTTTGGATTTGTGCAAAAATCATTCATTATGTTTATTTTTCCAAGTTTTTCACCTTTATGATTTACTAAATCTGGTGCAAGCCCTTTCCATTGATAATGCTGGGAATAAAAGAAACTTTCTGCCTCTTTTTGATGACAATCAAGGCAGGTCTTTGTCCCTTCATAATTTTCAAAATAGTCAGAATGTGAAAAATTCTTCTCCTGAGAAAATAAATTAAGAGATAAAAACAAAATCAAGAATATTATCAAAGCAACCTCCCTTTAAAAGGGCTGGGCTTTAAGCCCAGCCCTTAAATTAAAATTTTGTAACCAAACTCAAGGAAATTATATCAAATTTATCATAAGTTGGAAAAGGCAAAATTGGGGTCTCATCCAACTGCTTTGGTGCTCCAATGTGCCAGCCAGAACCACTGTATTTGTAATCATACCTCATCCAATCCAGTTTAAGTAAGACATTTTTGTAAAATTTATGTAAGAGATAAAATTCAAATACATCACCTCTGGCTGAAAGTTTTGGAGCCACCACATCATCAGCACCTAAAGCAAAATTAAACCAGTATTTTGAACCCCTATTATATTCAAGCCCTACCATTGTCTTATCTTCCTTTAAAGAATACCTTAAACCGCCATAGATTGCATATCCACTTCTTTCCTTTGGTTCTTCAAAGGGGTCTGAAAAAAGGCCACCAAAGGGTGTTGTAGTTTTGTTTGGATGGCTTTTCAAGTATCCATAACTTAAGAAATAATCAAAGGGACCATCTTTTCTCTGAACAAGAAGCCCTGCCAGGTCCAGATCACCTAAATTTGCAGAGGGAGAATACCTCATAACCACTGGTGCATTGTATGTTTCACCTGTTACTGGGTTGAAATTCATAACTGCAAGCCCGTTGAAGCCATCGGTTACATCAAAGGCACGCATAACTGTGGTCAAGACAAACCAGTGGTCATCTTTGTAAATATCCCAGTTTATTCCGCCCATATGGACATCCTTTAATCTATCAGCAGGATTTTTAAGTTCCTGTGCCTGCCCGAAGCCTGACTCAAAACCAACTCCATAACACAATCTAAAGGTAGAATGCTCAGAGATATCCCATCCAAAGGTAACACCATCATATTGATAATCCACCAAAAGCCCCAGAGGTGTCCCTCCCCTTAAAGTACCTTCCTTCAACTCCAGGGGTGGTCCCTCTGTGGAAGGCCTTCTTCCAATGGAAAGGTATGTTTTATTTGATAAGAATTTATCCCATTTAAAGTAAGCCCTTTCAACCCTTAAAATGTCACTATTTGGAACCCTGGTGGTTGTCCCATCCAAGGAAATTGAATTGGACTGACCGTTGAAGACCTGAACGCCAGTGGAATCCCCCCATGCCTTGTACATTGAAAGGCGACCTGCAAAACTTATATTTGGGGCAACATTTGATTTGAAGGATAATTTTAATAAATTGGTATAAAAAATCTCATTTTCATAGGAATATCCATCCCTGTAAGCCAGAGGGATATACATTGAAAAAAGTGCCTGTTGCATTTCAGGGGGAAACATACTCATATAACTTTTCAGTTGATCAAAGGTCAGGTTTGACGCAAAATAAAGCCAGTCCCCATAATGGGTAGCAATGTATCCTGATACATCATCCCAGCTGGATGGGAGCATCCCTGTTGAAGCATAATAAAATATTGTGGATACCACCATATTTTGAAGTTTTAAACCATCAATATAGGAAGAAATATCTCCCTGAATGGAGTTGGCTTCAAACCTATATTCCCCTTCAAAATTCAATTTATCCAAAATGGACTTTTTTTCCACCTGGTCCAGGCGTTTTTTTATTTCAGAAATCTCATCACTGGTGCTTTTTTCTTGAGCAAAAAGACCAAAAGTTAAAATTAAAAATAAAAAGAAAAATTTTTTCATATTTTCCTCCTTTTAAAATAAAAATCAGCCACAGGTTTCTGGTTTTTCTGTGTCTGCTGCATGCTCTATTACATACTTTTTAATGGCATCCATTTCCTCTTTTGTAATTTTTTCCAGTACTGGTTCCTTTAAATCCTTGTGAACCTTTTCAAATTCCTCTTTAAAAAACCTTTCCCACTGGCTCTGAATTTTGTCAGAAGGGGAAATGGCTTTTGCTTTTCCGCCTTCAATGTGGCAGGATCTGCAGGTTTCTTTGAAAAGTTCCTTGCCAGAAGTTGCCTTTTTTCCTGCAAAAAATGCAAAGAAAAAAACAAAGGCAAAGATTAAAACAAAAAACTTAAAACTTACTTTAGGCATAAGACCTCCTTATTTTTTTATAATTCAAACAAAACAAGATATCACAATATTCCCATATTGTCAAATGGTTATATTGGAATTTATTTTTAATCTTTTTATCGTTAAAAGAAAGTTAAATTTTTATAAAATTAAATAATTCTATAAAAGAGGGGCAGTTTCTCTATTTAAAAGAAGGGGTAAGGAACCCTTTAAAACACTTATCCTTGCAAAAGAAGTTATATGGTCTTCCCCATCTATTTCAAAATAGATTTTTTTATCTGAAGAGACAGTAAAATCCATTCCCCTGGATATAATTATTGCTTTATGTTTAGTATGTTTCCCCCTGAAAACGAGGATAAGTCCCTTTAAAAAACTAAAAAAGGGTGCTGCTTTTACAAGAATTACATCAAAAAGCCCATCATTTATCTTTGCATCTGGGGCAATTTTCATCCCTCCACCAAAGATTTTTCCATTTGCAAAAGCCACCAGATAGTTTTTTCCCTCAAAAAATTTTTCACCATCAATGGTAATTTTACTGAAAAGGGGAAGGTAAGTAAAAAGAGTAAAAAGAGTAGCTCTCAAATAGACAGTCCTCCCCTTTCCATGCCAACTATTTGCTATGGAAGCCACTTTTCCACTCAAACCAAAGGAAGCTATGTTCAAAAAATAATGTTTTTTCAACTCACCATCCACCCTGTACTCCACCACACCCATGTCACAATCCACTACCTCTGCTTCTTTTATCCAGTGGGCTGCCGCCGACAGCTTTTTTGGAATGGAAAGGGTTTTTGCCCAGTCAGAACCAGTTCCAATGGGAAGGTTTCCAAAGGGTATTTTTAAATTTAAGGGAATAATAAATTTATTAAGTAAATAATTGTTTGTTCCATCCCCACCTACGGAAATTATCCTTTCATAGACCCCATTTTTTAAGTCCTCTCTAAGCTTTAAAACCTCTTCATCTCTGGTGGAACCGAAAAATTCCACATTTCCAAGGATTTTTTCTAATTCTTTTTTATGCTTATAAATGGAAGAAAACAGCCTTCCACCCCTGGCATGGGGATTTAAAAAAAAGAGTGTCTTCAACTTTTTGGTTTCCAGACCCCTTCGTATTTACAATGGGGAAAACCATCCAGAAAACATTCAGTATGCTTCATAAAAATTGAAGAAGCCCCTGAAAGCTGTAAGGTCTTTTCCATCCATCCAAAAAGATCGATGCAAAATGCCTTGGATATGGGATGCCATTCCAGAACATAGGCTTCTGCATGGAATTTTTCTGAAAATTTAATCTCCAGTTTTCCTTTATTATAATACCTTCCCCATAAAAGCCCCCCGAATTTTAAAATTGTCTCAGGGGAACCCACTTTTAAGAAAAGTTTGTGGATAGTAGAAATTTCATATTCAGCAGTGTATTTTCCAATTTCGCGACAGAACTCAAAATTTCCACTTCCAAAGACACTGTCTATTTTTTCATAAACCTCCACCTGAAATTTAAAGGGATACCAGTTAGAAGAGACAATTCCTTTCAGAAATTCCTTTTTTAAATCCTCTGAAAGTTTTTCTTTCAGTTTTTCTAGTCCTTCTTCTCCAAATTTTGCCTGGACAAAATTTAAAGCACCCTTTAAAGTATAGCCCTTGCTTTTCTGCTCCTGATAGTCAATCATAAAAAAAATTTAGCATGAATGCGATAAAAAATCAAATTTTTTGACAAAATAAAAAAATCTGATAAAATATTTTGCCACTTTAATGAAAGGAAAGTTATGGAAAACTATATACCTTTTTTTGTTTATGGCTTAATTGTGCTTTCTTTACCCATAATAATCCTCCTACTGGCAAAGTTTTTAATGCTTAAAAAACCTTCGCCAGTTAAGGTGGAACCCTATGAATGTGGTAATCCAGTCAAAACTGATGCCTACGAGTACAGATTTTCCATAAGGTATATCATAATTGCAATCCTTTTTGTAATCTTTGATGTGGAAACAATCTTTATACTCCCCTGGGCAGTAACTTTTGATAAATTGGGGCTTTTTGGCCTCATTGAAATGATAATATTCCTTGCAATTTTAATGGTGGGCTATATTTATGCCTTTAAAGAAGGAGCACTGAAATGGGTATAAGGTTTGAAGATTTTTTGATAAACTGGTGCAGAAAATACTCCGTCTGGCCCTTTCAGTTTGGGCTTGCCTGTTGTGCCATTGAAATGATGGCAGCCCTGGATCCAAGGTATGATATGTCCCGTTTTGGGGCAGAGGTATTCAGGGGTTCCCCAAGACAGGCAGACCTGATGATTGTGGCAGGGACAGTTACTGAAAAGATGGCACCTATGGTCAAGCGCCTTTATGAACAGATGGTGGAACCAAAATGGGTCCTGGCAATGGGTTCCTGTGCCACCTCTGGGGGTCCCTATAAGACCTATGCAGTGGTTCAGGGAGTGGATCAGATAATCCCAGTGGATGTCTATGTGCCAGGCTGTCCTCCAAGGCCTGAGGCACTGATTTATGGATTTAATTTACTTCAGGAAAAAATAATGAAGTTTAGAAACTTTGGAAAAAAGAGAGGAAGTTATGAGTGAAAAAAAGGGTCAACCAGAATATCAAAGTGCTCTGGAAAATTCCTTTGTCCTGAAACTGAAAGAAAAATTCAAAGAAGAGATATTAGATGCCAAGACCTATTCCAGTGAACTAACCATTTGGATTTCCAAAGAGATTTTAATTCCAGTTTGTAAGGATTTATGGGAAGATGGCTTTATTTATCTTGTGGATATTATGGGTATCCATTATCCCCAGAGAGAAAAGAAGTTTGAATTATCCTATATTCTTCATAATTTTAAAAACAATGAAAGGCTACGGCTTAAGGTAGAAGTAAAAGAAGGAGAGCCAGTCCCATCTTTGACTGAAATCTGGAAAGGGGCAAACTGGCTTGAAAGGGAAATCTTTGATATGTTTGGAGTTCAATTTTCAAACCATCCCAACTTAGAAAGGATACTTATGTGGGAAGGTTTCCAAGGGCATCCTTTAAGGAAGGACTTTCCCTTAAAGGGAATAGATACAGGGGCAGCCATTTATCCAGATGTCTATCCAGAAGGGGTAAAACCACCAAAGGGAGGGGAAAATGCTTGAGATTAGGGAACTGGAACTGAATATGGGTCCCCAGCACCCTGCCACACACGGGGTTTTGAGGTTAATTTTAAAGGTAGATGGGGAAAGGATAATTGATGCAAAGCCAGTAATAGGGTATCTTCACAGGGGAACGGAGAAACTTTTTGAAAATCAGACCTACCCAATGAATGTCCCCCATACAGACCGTCTGGACTACATTGCTGCAGCCACAAATAACCATGCCTATTGTGGGGCAGTTGAAAAACTTTTAGGGGTTGAAGTTCCAAGGAAGGCAAAGTTTATAAGGGTTATATTGGATGAACTTCAAAGGATTTCCTCACACCTGGTCTGGCTTGCAACCCATGCCTTGGATATAGGTGCAATGACCCCATTTTTCTATACCTTCAGAGAAAGGGAACTGATACTGGATTTGTTTGAGGAATATTGTGGAGCCCGCCTTACCTTAAATTGTATGACCATAGGTGGTGTTCCAGAGGATTTGCCAGAAGGATGGATTGAAAAACTCCAAAATTTTATCCAAATCTTTGAAGAAAAAATCTGGGATTATGAAAATTTACTCACAGATAATAGAATCTGGAAAAAAAGGACAATTGGAGTTGGTGTAATTTCACCTGAAGATGCTATAAACTATGGCCTTACTGGTCCCCCTTTAAGGGGTTCTGGAATAAAATATGATGTAAGGCGTGCACTTCCCTATGAGGTCTATCCAGAACTGGACTTTGAAATTCCAATTGGAAAAAATGGGGATACCTACGATAGATATTTGGTTAGAATGGAAGAAATGAGGCAATCCATCAGAATTTTAAAACAATGTATAGAAAAAATGCCCAAGGAAGGGGAAATTCAGGCAAAGGGATTGAAATTTATTAAGCCAAAGCCAGCAGAGGTCTATTTTTCAGTGGAAGCACCAAAAGGAGAACTGGGCTTTCACATAATCTCTGATGGTTCTCCAAAGCCATACAGGGTAAGGGTAAGGCCGCCTTCCTTTATAAACCTTCAAGCCCTTCCCCATATGGTCAAAGGCCACCTCATTGCTGATGTTGTGGCAGTGATTGGGACCTTAGACATTGTTTTGGGAGAAATTGACCGATGAGCTTTTTATTTTTATATTTAATCCTTCCAGCCATAAAAGGAATTGTTATCCTTTCCATAATTCTTTTTCTGGTTGCCTATGCAACCTTTATAGAAAGAAGGGTCCTTGCCTTTATGCAGGCACGCCTGGGACCCAATCTGGCAGGGCCTGAAGGGATACTCCAGCCCATTGCAGATGGAGTAAAACTGCTTTTTAAAGAAGATTTAGTCCCTTCAAGGGCACAGAGGTTTTTGCACCTTCTGGCACCAGTCCTAATTCTGGTTCCAGCCCTGGTTATCTTCGGGCTTGTCCCCTTTGGAGAGGCAGGGAACCTATTTGGGCTCCTTAAAGAACCCATAACCTTATATATAACTGATGTAAATGTCGCCCTCCTTCTGGTAATTGGTTTTGCTTCCCTCGGGGTATATGGTTTAATTTTAGGTGGATGGTCTTCTAATTCCAAGTATTCCTTTATAGGTGCCCTTCGCTCTGCTGCTCAGGTGGTATCCTATGAAGTTCCACAAGTTATTTCCCTGGCTTCCGTACTCATCCTTTCTGGTTCCCTTTCCCTTGTAAAAATTGTCCAGGCACAAAAAGAGATGGGACTCTGGTTTATTTTTCCTGGCTTTATTGCTTTTTTTATTTATATTGTATGTGGAATTGCTGAAACAAACCGATTACCCTTTGACCTTCCAGAGGCAGAATCAGAGTTGGTGGCTGGCTATCACACGGAGTACTCAGGAATGAAATTTGCTTTCTTTTTTATGGGAGAGTATGCCAATATGATTGTGGTATCTTCTGTGGCAACAGTTGTATTTTTAGGTGGATGGCTTCCACCCTTTCCATCCCTTTCTATCTGGCAGCACCTCCCAGATCTTCCGCTTGTCTGGTTCTTTGGAAAGGTCTTGGCTTTCCTTTTTTTGTATATATGGCTCAGAGCCACCTTTCCAAGGTATAGATTTGATCAACTTATGGACCTTGCCTGGAAATGGCTCCTTCCCCTTTCAATTTTAAATTTAGTAATAATTGGACTTGTAAAATGGGGGATAAAATGAAATTAAAAGACCTTTTGCTCATAGATTTAATTATTGGACTTATAACTTCCTTCAAACATATTTTCAGGAAAAAATTTACAGTCCCTTATCCTTATAAAAAACTTGAGCCAGCCCCAAGGTTCAGGGGATTTTTTTACCTTAATCCCTCCACCTGCCTTGGATGTAATATGTGCTGGAAGGCATGCCCCATTGATATTATTTATATCCAAACCCATGATGAACAGACACCTGAAGGTAAAAGAAAAAAGGTTGTGGACAGGTTTGATGTTGACCTTCAAAGGTGTATGTTTTGTGGCTTATGTGAATCCGCCTGTCCCAATGGTTCCTTTAAATTGACCTTAAAGACGGGCTTTTATGAAGGGGCAGTTTATGATAGAAGAGAATTATATTTTGACAGGAATAAATTACAGAATTATGTAAAAGAAATGAAGGAGAAAAAAAATGCTTGAGGTATTTTTTCTTATTCTTGCATTTTTAGCATTGCTGGGAGGAGTTGGAGTTATTGCATTCAGGCAACCAATACATTGTGCCATTTCTCTACTTTTAACCCTTTTATCCCTTGCTGGAATTTACTTAATCTTTTCCGCTGAATTCATTGCTGCTGCCCAAATTGTAATTTATGCCGGTGGAATTCTGATAATATTTTTGTTTGCCATTATGTTTGTTTCTGTGAGGGAGGCAGAAAAGAAGAAAAAATACATACCTGGCTGGTTGCTATTTTTATTCTTCGGGGTTTTGTTATTTTTAAATTTAGGAATCTTTATCAGGTCCACTATTTTTGAAAAAGGCAAAGGGCTGGGAGACACAATTTTAAATTTTGGTGGGAATACAGAAGCCATCTCCCACACTCTATACAATTATTACCTCATACCCTTTGAAGTGGTCTCTCTTTTTCTTTTAGTTGCAATGGTTGGCGCAATCCTTATGGGTGGATGGGGGGTGAAGAAATGATCCCAGTAAGCTGGGCAATTTTTTTATCTTTGGCTCTTTTTACTCTTGGAGTTATTGGGGTAATGATAAGGAAAAATTTGATAATTTTACTCTTATCTTTAGAACTTATGCTAAATGCTGTAAATTTAAATTTTGTTATTTTTTCCCATACACACGGAAACACCTTAGGGCAGGTCTTTTCAATCTTTGTAATGACAATTGCAGCAGGGGAAGCAGCCATTGGACTTGGAATTATCATTGCTGTCTTTAGGATAAAAAAGACAATGGATGCAGATACTTTAAAGGAAATGGAGGGATAGATGAAGGAATTATTTTTTCTGACTGCCTTTTTTCCCCTTCTTGGATTTATAATAATTGGGCTTTTCTGGAAAAAACTCCCCAAAAATATTGTTTCCATAATTGGATGTGGAAGTGTGGGGCTTTCAACCATAACTGCCTTTGCCTCAGTAATTGACTGGGCAACCCATTCCATACATCATCCTGTCTTTAAAGAATTATTTTTATGGATACCTGCTGGTGAGCTTCCAACTAAGTTTTTTGGGCTCAAACCCCT
Source organism: Thermoanaerobaculia bacterium (assembly GCA_037478515.1). Classification (GTDB taxonomy): domain Bacteria; phylum Acidobacteriota; class Thermoanaerobaculia; order UBA2201; family UBA2201; genus JBBFMJ01. Next base: position 4,941 of record JBBFMJ010000003.1, on the reverse strand, counting down.
TGAACTGTCTTTTGCTTTTCAGCTGGATTCTCTATCTGCCTTGATGATTCTTTTTGTCACCTTTGTGGGTTTCTGGATCCACATCTATTCCATTGGATATATGGCGCATGAAGAAGGATACAACAGATTTTTTGCATACCTTAATCTATTTATGTTTTCAATGCTAATACTGGTTTTGGCTGACAATTTGCCCCTGATGTTTATTGGATGGGAGGGGGTGGGGCTTTGCTCCTACCTTCTGATTGGTTTTTATTATAAAGAGGACTGGCCCCAAAATGCAGGGAAAAAGGCATTTATTGTAAACAGAATCGGGGACTGGGGATTTCTCCTGGGGATATTTTTTACCTTTTATATCTTTGGTTCTTTAAGGTTTGATGATGTTTTCAGCAAAGCCATATCTGAACCAGAAAAATTTGCTCCCTTTGCTACAATTATATGCATATTTTTATTTATTGGTGCCACTGGAAAATCAGCCCAGATTCCCTTATATGTATGGCTTCCAGATGCTATGGCAGGTCCTACTCCTGTCTCTGCCTTAATCCATGCTGCCACAATGGTGACTGCAGGGGTCTATATGGTTTCAAGGTGTAATCCCCTCTTTCGCCTTTCTCCAGATGCAATGCTTGTAGTTGCAATTATTGGATGTTTGACAGCCCTTTTTGCTGCCACCATGGGTATTGCCCAGAGGGATATAAAAAAGGTCCTTGCATATTCAACAATTTCTCAATTGGGTTATATGTTTTTAGCAGCAGGGGTTGGTGCTTATGCTTATGCAATGTTCCATGTTTTAACCCATGCCTTTTTTAAGGCCTGTCTGTTTTTAGGTTCTGGCTCTGTAATCCATTCTTGCCACACAAATGACATTATGGAAATGGGTGGTTTAAAAAAATATATGAAGACCACACACTGGACCTTCCTCATTGCAACCCTTGCAATAGCTGGATTTCCATTTTTTTCTGGATTTTTTTCAAAGGACGGAATTTTATCTTCTGTCTTTTCCTTCGGGATACACCATACAATTGGCTACATTTTATATTCAATTGCCCTCCTTACTGCCATAATTACTGCCTTTTATATGGGCAGGGTCTATTTTATAACCTTCTGGGGTGAATACAGGGGGAAAGGGCATCCCCATGAATCTCCGAAGACAATGACTTCTGCTCTGGTCGTTCTGGCAACTCTTTCTTTAATTGGTGGTTTTATTGGACTTCCAGGTGAAAAATATAATTTATTTTCAAAATTTTTAGAACCAGTTTTACCTTTAAAGGAAGGACTTGTGGAACCACCCCATCATTTACCTTTAAAAACAGAAGCAGTTTTAATCCTGATTTCAATAATTGCAGCCCTTACTGGACTTTATATTGCCTATAAATTATATGTCAAGGACAGGGAATGGAACTTTGTCAAAAACTTTGTTTCAAAGTATCCAAATTTATATAAAGTTGTCTTCAATAAATATTATGTAGATGAATTTTATGGAATGACCTTTGTCTCTGGAACTTTAAAGGGAGCAGAAGGACTGGCAAAATTTGATTTAAAGGGAATTGATGGGGCTGTAAATGGAGTAAGGCATGCCACTGTGGGAACCTCCCTCTTTTCTGGATTTTTTGACTTAAGATTTGTGGATGGAATTGTAAACCTTCTGGCAAAATTTTTGGGTTTCTGGGGAAATATATGGAGAAGGATGCAGACAGGGATTTTGCAGCACTATGCCTTCATTTTAACCTTTGGTATATTTTTTATCATTACCATATATTTAATTTTCTTTTAAAGGAGTGTAAAAATGGACTTTTTATTTAAAATTCCAATTCTCTCTGTAATCACTTACCTTCCACTTTTAGGTGCCATACTTATTCTTTTTGTAAAAAAGGAAAATACCAAAGCAATCAAGTTTATTGCCACCCTCTTTGCAGGGCTTTCCTTTCTGGTTTCCATATTTTTATGGTTTGGGTATGATTTTACAAAAGAAGGAGTTGAAATATTTCAATTTATTGAAAAGGCAAACTGGATACCTTCCCTGGGGGTTCAATACTACTTTGGCATAGATGGAATTGCCCTCCTCCTGGTCCTCCTTACAACCCTTCTGTCCTTTATTTCTGTTTATTGCTCCTTTACAGCAATTACCTTCAGAGAAAAGGAATATTACTTATTATTGCTCATATTGGAAACAGGAATGCTGGGGGTCTTCTGTTCCCTGGATTTCTTTTTATTTTACCTTTTCTGGGAAATAATGCTGGTTCCAATGTATTTCTTAATTGGTGTATGGGGTGGGGAGAGGAAACTTTATGCAGCAATTAAGTTTTTCTTATATACTTTGCTGGGCTCTGTCCTTATGCTCCTGGGTATCCTTGCCCTTTACTTTTACAATACCACTGGTTTTCTTGGCTTTCAAGGGCTTGGGAATCCCCCAACTTTAGATATCCTGCATTTTCATAACATTGGACTTCCTGCAAACTTACAATTCTGGGTCTTCCTTGCCTTCTTTATTGGCTTTGCCATTAAGGTTCCAATGTTTCCATTCCATACCTGGCTTCCTGATGCCCATGTGGAGGCACCAACTGCTGGCTCTGTAATCCTTGCAGGAATCCTCCTTAAAATGGGAACCTATGGTTTTGTGAGGTTTTCCCTTCCCATTATGCCGGAGGCAACTAAGCAGATGGTCCCATACTTGGTAACTTTATCCATAATTGCAATAATTTATGGTGCCCTGGTTGCAATGGCGCAGCCAGATATGAAAAAACTGATTGCCAACTCTTCTGTCTCACACTTAGGGTTTGTAACTTTAGGAATTTTTGCCTTAAATCCATCGGGCTTGTCTGGTGCAACCCTCCAGATGATAAACCATGGAATTTCAACTGGGGGACTCTTCTTGCTTGTGGGAATAATTTACGAAAGAAGGCATACAAAACTCATAAATGCCTTTGGAGGTCTTTCCTATTCAATGCCAAACTATGCCATCTACTTTATGATAATTGCCCTCTCTTCTATGGGTCTTCCAGCAATGAATGGATTTGTTGGAGAATTTACAATCCTGATTGGTGCCTTTCATAACAGCTGGGTCTGGGCACTCCTTGCCGGGGCAGGTATTGTCCTGGGTGCTGCATACCTTCTCTGGATGTATCAGAGGGTCTTTTATGGAAAAATTGATAAAGAAGAAAACAAAAACCTGCCTGATTTAAATTTAAGGGAAAAATTGACCTTAATTCCCCTTATAATTTTAATCTTCTGGATAGGGCTTTATCCAAAACCATACTTTAAAAGAATGGAAAATTCAGTAAAATACATAGTGAAAATTGTCAGCCCTGACTATTACACAAAAGGAGAAATTAAATGATTAAAGGGATTATACCTTCGCTGATTTTAACCATAACTGCCCTTTTTTTGCTCCTTCTGCGGCTTTTTAAGATAAAAAAGGACTGGGTTGGGCTTTCTCTGGGAATCCTATCCCTTCTTTCTGGAATAATATTTCTGCCTTACGGTATCTCTGAAAACAGCCTTCCCACCTTAATTCAGGACGACCTGGCTATTTATTTCCAGTTTTTAGTAATGCTGGCTTCAATTTTAACTTTAATTTTATCCTGGGATTACATAAAGGAAGGAAAATGGGGTTTTGTGGAATATTCCTCTCTAGTTTTATTTGCCACCGTGGGAATGTATTTCCTGGTGGGCTCCAAGGACTTTTTAACTTTGTATATTGGGCTTGAACTTATGGCACTCTCTTCCTATGTCCTGACAGGTTATACAAGGGGTGAGGCAAAGGCCTTTGAAGCATCCTTTAAATATTTTATCCTGGGTGCTTTTTCTTCTGGAGTACTTCTTTATGGTATTTCCCTGGTCTATGGTTCCACAGGCAATTTTTCAATAGAAAATGCTTTAGGGCAATTTCAGGGTTCTACGGATTTTATATTCAAGGCAGGGATGCTTATGGTTTTATGTGGATTTCTTTTTAAGGTTGCAGCAATTCCTTTTCATATCTGGACACCTGATGTATATGAAGGCGCTCCAAATCCCATCACTGCCTTTTTTTCCATAGGTCCTAAGGCAGCTTCTTTTGCTGCTTTTGTAAGGGTCTTCTGGTGGGTTTTTGCACCGGCTTCAGAGGACTGGCAGTTTGTGGTCTATGTGGTTGCCTTTCTTACAATGCTGGGAGGAAATCTTATGGCAATTGTTCAAAATAATGTAAAGCGCCTCCTTGCCTATGCCTCCATTGGCTCTGCTGGTTATGTTATGCTGGGATTCATCTCAAAGAATGATTTTTCCCTAAAAGGAATTTTTTACTATCTTCTGGCTTTCCTTTTTGCCATGGTGGGAATTTTTGCAATTATTATATATTTAAACAAGAAGGAATATTCTGAAGAAAAAGTGGATGATTTTAAGGGCTTGAACAAAAAACACCCTTTCCTTGCCTTTTCAATGCTGATATTTTTACTTTCCCTTGTGGGTATTCCTGGAACTGCTGGTTTTGTGGGGAAATTTTTTCTCTTTGGAAGTGCTATAAAGGGTGGTTTTATACTTCTGGCTGTTGTAGGTGTACTGATGAGCGTGGTAAGTTTATACTATTTTTTCAGAATTGTGGTAAATATGTATATCTCCGAAGAAGAAAAAATGGAAATTAAAAACAGTAAATTTTTGCTTACAACTCTCATAATTTGCCTCTTGGGAACCTTAATTTTTGGAATTTACCCCTCTTTCCTTTTAAGAATCCTTTCCATTAACCTTTAATTTTTTTAATTTTATTTGCCTTTTTTTATAAAAATATAAAAATAAAAGGGTTAAAAGGATGAAAAAAAGAGAAAGGAAAAACAAAAAAAATAAATTTCCTGAAAAAATCCTCACTAAAAAGGAAAAAAATTTAAAGATATTTGACATCAGCGGGCTTGATTCTTTTAAGAGATTTGAAAGAAAGGAAAGAAACCTTCCTGTCCTGAAAAAATCTCCCTC
>JBBFMJ010000002.1:0-22613 GCA_037478515.1 Thermoanaerobaculia bacterium | reverse complement strand
ACCGAAGCATAGGCAAAAACAGCACCTTCACCATTGACTTTTATTTCAGCTCTGGCTGGGTTGTAGAAGCCGCTTATATTCAAACTTTCAAAGATATTATTGACCTGCAGGAATCCCTTTGGAAGGAGGGTATAGTTCCCTGTTCCAAGCTGATTGTTTTCTCCATCAAAGAGGGTTATATTAACTGTTACGCCCTTTCCTGAAACTTCCATAAATCCCACATTGGTTCTGAAGGCAAAGGAGTTTATAAGGTGTACCAGATGGGCTACTTCGTTCTGTCTTACAAAATAATTTGTGGAGTCCTTTCCAATGGTATCATTGACAGTGTATCCCTTTATAAATTGACCATAAGTTCCTTCCTCTGCAATGGTATAAGTTCTGGCTGTGGCAACCAGATATTTTTTAGTGGTTATTTGGATTCCACCAGCTATCTGATCCAACCCAAAAGTATTTTTAACAATGTCATTGAAAATCTTTAATTCATAGGGGTTTATGGTTCCCGTTACCTTATAGGGTGTAGCAGTTCCATCGGTCTCTGGTGGTATGAAGGAAATTGTATAATCTAAAACTTCATTATGAGGATTGAAGATTTGCATATCTGTTTTCCAGTAAGAAGACCTGGCACCTTCTGCACTTGCCACCGCAGGAATTATCATTTCAAACTTTTCTTCAGGTGGAGCACCAGCAGTGGTGAAGGAGAAGAAAGTGGATAAAGCATTTCCACAGGAATTTATGGCATTAATTGCCCACCAGTAAGTAGTCCCAGGTTGCAGACCTGAAACTGTGTAAGAGGTGGAAGTGGTAGTGCCCAGCAATTCCATATAATTTTTTACAGGGCCAAAGTAAACTTCATAATAATCTGTGTTAGAACCACTCCATACCAGGTCAACGGTTAAGGGTAAATCTGTGGCTCCATTTGGAGGAGATACAAGCTGTGGAGTAGCAGGTGGGATACAGCCAACTTCTGTTGTAAAAGAGAAGATGGATGATGTAGTTGTCCCACAAACATTTACTGCTTCCACGTACCAGTAGTAGGTGGTGCTATTTGCAAGCCCTGATACATTGAACTGACTTTGAGTTATTCCTGATTGGTAAAGAGGAGGAGTTGGGCTTGTTCCAAAATATAAGTTATAAGAGGTTGCACCTGCAGAGTCCTGCCAGTCCAAAAGGATTGTTGTTGGGACATTGGTTGCTCCATTGGGGGGTGAAATTAAGTTAAAGGCACCAGGGGGTGGACAAATACATACATAGCAGGCAGAGCTTGAAGCAGATATTTTTACATTGTCCACCTGCCAGAACCAGTCCCAATCAGGTGCATAATAATGGAACCTTATTTGAATTGTGTTTCCAACATAGGGTGTTAAATCAATTATAACATGATGACCTGTTGCGGGGTCATCGGTAGTTTCATGTCTCAAATTGGTCCAGGTGGAGCCCCCATCCGTAGAAATATCAGTCCACGCATCATCCCGATCTAAATAGTCCTGGAAATTGCAATCATATTCCAAAGTTGCAACCACATAACCAGTTAAATCAATGGGTGGAGTAATCATAGAGGTATCCATACCATCCCCACAGGCATCGGCATCAGCATCGGCTGCTTCTCCTGTTCCACCTGTGTCATTGGTAACACCCCAATAAGCAGTTGACTGCCATACATCGCAGGACCATCCTGGCTGTTCATCTACAATTGTCCATCCAGCAGGTGGCCAGGACTCAAATTGTTCATAAATCAAATTTACTAACGCTCCAGCCCCACCCACACTCAAATGGAAGTTGCCTGTCCAGGACCCCTCACTGGAGGTTATATTTACTGTAAAATCAATGGTGCTGAAGCAGGGGATATTTTCAGCAAGATATACCCTGAAAGGAGCTTGCGGTCCTTTGGTACCACCGGCAAGGATAAATCCATAGTTTGCTGTTCCTGTAACAATAGTTACATCTGGATTTGTTGTGGTAAGGGTTGCCTGCACATTGGTTGCATTTGCAGTACCAGTATTTGAAATTAAGACATTTATATCAACATATTCCCCTGGCTCTGCCAAACCATTTCCATCCCCTGGACCACCTGACAAGCAATCATCTGCTGCTACAGAGTGAGAAGCATAGGAAAGAGCTGGGGTGCCGGCAGGACAAACTGTGCAGAAGGGTGTGGGAGAATTTATTTCAAGAAGTACATCATCTATGTACCAGTTATCGGCATCATAGCCCTGATATACAAAGGCAAGCTGGATTGTCTGTCCTTGATAGGCACTCAAATCAATTGTCTGTTGCCTCCAGCTTGCCACGGGGCTTGGGAAGGTTGCAATTTCTGTCCAATTTGTAGGTGGTGTTCCACATCCAGAGGTGCAGACCCATAATCCATGGTACACATAATAAGCGGTATAAAGGGTGTATTCCCAGAAACTGAAATTTACACCAGTTGCCCCAGCTGGAATTGTTAAGGGTGGTGTTACAAGCCAGCCATTTTGATTACCAGCAGTGGAATAGGCATGGTAGGCAGAAGCAGTTCCTGAATGGTAACGAACTGTGGTCCTTAGCCACTGGGTACCACCACCATCTAAATTATAGGAAGCCCACCCTGCTGGTGGGAAGGTGGTGTTTTCAAAACCTTCATTGAGGAGCAATACATAAGTAGATCCCACTTGCACATTGAAGCTTAAATTAGCTTGATAGGTGCCGCCATTGGCATTTATCTGCAGATTAAAAATTATGTCTGTTCCACAGGGATAGGTGGGATCCAGCTGGAATATGAAGGGTGTGCTGGAAGCCACTGTTTGGCCCGGGAGCATATCAGGGAAGGTAGTATTTCCGTTAAAGATTGTAACCCCTGGTGTGGTGGTGGAAAGGGTTCCAGTTATTCCAGTGGCAGGGCCTGCTGATGCTTCGTTGGTGATGGAGACGTTTAAGTAAATGGTTTCACCAGGGTCAAGAGTGCTGCTGTGATGGCCACCACCAGTGGGGCATATATCTTCTTGCAATGAATAACTATCATAGTAAATAGCAGGCGGTGGAGCCACTGCCACAGTTCTAAAACTAAAAATGGAACTTTGAGTGCTTCCACAGGCACCAATGGCTTCCACATACCAATAATAGGTGGTGTTTTCAGTCAGAGGACCTGCAATTGTATAATTTGAGGCTGCAATTCCTGATACATAAAGTGGTGGTGGGTTTGTTATTCCAAAGTATAGATTGTAAAATATGGTATTTGCAGAGTCCTCCCAGTCAAGAGCAAGATTTGTAATGGGTTGATCAGTGGAGGTATTTGCAGGAGAAATTAGATTAAAGGAAGAGGGAAAGACGGTGCATCCAGTACAGGAGGTAATGGAGAGTCCATCTACTTCTGTTCCACCAGGGAAAGCACCAATTAAAGTGGAAGCACCTGTGGAAAGGTTTAAAGATCTGAGTTCTCCTGAAGCGCCATAAGCAGCAAGATACATTGTGGCTCCGTCTATATCAAACTCCATCCCTTGGGCATAATTTGCATTAAAACCCACAGGTCCTACAAGGGTTGCAGTAGCATTTATCCTGTCTATTCGATAAATATTATCGTTTGCTATATCCAGGGTATATAAAAGACCTGTAGGAGTTGCTCCAAGGTTAATGGGACAGGTAAGACCTGGTATCTGTCCAATTGCTGTGGCTGCACCTGTTGTGGGATTGATGGTATATAAATAAGAGGCACCAGCACAGCTTGTGGAAATAGCATAAAGGGTTCCACCCGCCTCTGCCATTCCTGTCCAGTAAGGTGCTGCTGCATTTGGGGTTGCTGGACCAATTACTGTTTTTGCAGCATTTGTTGTGCTATAAGTTACGAGCTGGTTTAAAGTGTAATCAAGGGCATAGATCTTTGTATAGTCATTTCCCAGGAAATCACCACCAAAGGGGTCATCGGTTCCTAAAATTGAACCAATTATAGTAAAAGAGCTTGGATTTGATAAATCAAATGCTACGAGTCTGCTGTTTAAAAGATCAAAACCATAGGCAATTTTAACACAACTGGTAGTGGTAAAAGACCATTCTACACTATCATATGTTCCACAGGCATTCTTTGTCCTTACATACCAGTAATAGGTGGTATTTAAAGAAAGCCCACTTACTGTATACTGACTTGTCAATAAATTACTTTGATAAAGAGGTGGCGGGGAAGTGGTTCCAAAGTATAAATCATAAGCAGTGGCATAGTTTGAATTTTCCCAGTCCAGCAAAAGATTATTTATTGGCTGGTTCGTGGAACCATTTGCAGGTGCAAGCAGGTTAAAACTTTCAGGTGTATAGCACCAGCATTCAAAACAAATGGGACTGGCACTGGATCCGGTAATTTTTATAGTATCAAGATGGATATCATTTCCATAGGCGGAAATTCCTAAAATTCCTATAAAGACATTGTTTTGCCCTGCAAGGGAAGATAAATCAACTGAGTGTTCTTTCCAGCCAGTTGACCCATCATACCTTGAAATCTCGGGGCCAATATTATTCCAAGTTGCCCCATCTAAAGAATACTGAACTTGAATTCTATCATTTAAAGTACTATATCCAGTATCATGATACATCCATAAAGACATTGTAATTGTTCCAAAGGGTGAAAAATTAAATGGGGTATTATACTGCAACCTTGCTGTTGAACCTGATGAGGCATGCCAGGAATTAAACCAGACCAGGTTTGGAGAAGAGTGGGGGGGCTGGCCTGAAGGATGATGAGTTGTGGCATTTGTTGCCCAGGCAGGCACAGTGGAACCTACCTGGTTAACAACTACGGAGGACCAGTTTGTAGGAAGGGCTGGAGGGGCTGCAGTGGCAAAGTTTTGGGAAAGCAAAGTAATAGTAGTTGAACCCACTGTAAGTTGAAAACTTCCACTCCAGGAACCTTCATTGGAAGAAATATTTATTGAAAAATTAATAATTGTTCCGCAAGGCACTAAATGATCCACATTAAACACATAGGGAGTAATTGATTGACCCGTTCCACTGGCTGGAATATTGGGATAGGAGGCACTATTTGTTGTTATGGTAACACCTGAAGTGGTTGTAGAAATTGTGGCTGAAACCCCCGTGGCTCCAGCAGTACCAGTGTTTGCCAGTACAATATTTAAATTTATGGTTTCACCCGGGTCAATTACGCCATTATTATCCCCTGGACCACCCAGGGAACAGAGGTCAGTGAAAGTGGAGCTGTTATATGAAAGGTTTACCCCTGAAAGTGCAATGGTTGTAAAATTCCATTCTGTGCCAGTAGTGTTTCCACAGCTGTTTTTTGCCACCACATACCAGTAATATGTTTGGCTATTTGAAAGTCCATTTAAGGTATAAGTGCTGGTGAGAAGGTCGCTCTGGAAAAGAGGGGGCCCAGAAGTCGTTCCAAAATATAAATCATAGGAAGTTGCATTGCTGGAGTCCTCCCAGTCCAGGACAAGCCCATTTGTGGGTTGATTAGTTGCCCCATTTGCAGGAGAAATATTGTTAAATACACCTGGTGTGACACAGACAGTTGTAAAAGACCATATAGAACTGGTGGCATTAGGGCAGTTATTTCCTGTATTATATGCTTTCACATACCAGTAATATTGAGTATTGCTTGTAAGGGATACTATATAAGAGCTTGTAAAGGTTGTTCCATAAAAAGGAGGCGGGTTTGTAGTTCCCAGATATAAATCATATATATTTGCACCTGTGGAATCATCCCAATCCAGGGTTACAACCACTGGCACACCCGTGGCCCCATTTGCAGGGTTTGGATTTGCAGGGGTTGAAATTTGAGGGTTTGAAGGACAGGATACAGTGACATTTAAATCAAAGTTATTTCCATTTACATCGCTTTCCGTACTGGAAGACCATACAACATTTCTCAGTTGAAACTGAGGAGTTGACCCATTGCAGACGGTTGTAAGAGTATTAAAGGTAAAAGATATAAGGGTCCTTGCCCCGGTTCCGGAAGGTATGGGTATAGCAGTTGAAGCTGCAATGGCAATGTAATCTGGTTGGGCATTTGGAACTATAGTCCATCCGGAAAGAATTGGATCAGCGGTATAACTTACATAAGAAAAAACAGTATTGTCAAAGTATAGGCGCCATTGAAGGGCAATTAAACCATCAGCATTATCTACATTTACATTAACCGTCACTTGGTTTCCACAGGTGGGATTAGGTGCTTGAAGGGAATAGTATTTTGTGGAAGGAAAAGAAAGAAGTGAAATGAGTAAAAAAAGATAAAAAAATAACTTTTTCATACACCCTCCTTTATGGGAAGAAAAATAAGTTTCATAGTTTCATATTAACAAAAATTTTACTATTGTCAAGAGGAAATTTTTGGATAAATTCCCCTTGACAAGGCATAAAAAATGATTTACAATTTTTTTGTGTTTAAAAGTGTTTAAAGGTGTTTAGGAGGTCTTTTTGGAGTTTTGTGGTAGTTATAAGTCAACTATTGATCCAAAATGGAGATTGAAAATCCCTGCGGAATATAGAGAATATCTGTATACAAAGTATGGAGATTCCTTTTATGTTGCTTCCGTGGACTTTGAAAGTTTAATTGTATTTCCTGTTCCTGTGTGGGAAGAAATAAACACTGAATCCATCAGAAACCCCGAACTTTCAGAGATTATGTCCAGATTAAATGTGAGTGGAAGAATTTCCAAGGCAGATGGACAGGGAAAGATTATGGTTCCAGAGTTTATGAGGATAAAGAGTCCCACCCTTAAAGGTCCAGTTATTGTTGCAGCAGTGGTGGATAGGCTTGAGGTTTATACACTTGAAATGATAGACAAAAAATTTGAAAAGAATAAAATCACCAATGAAATTTTTGCAAGGATAAGAGCAGGGGGAAGAATTTGATAGAACATAAAAGTGTTTTAAAGGAAGAAGTTTTAAATTTTTTAAACCTTAAAGAGGATGGCCTTTATGCCGATGTTACCTTGGGACTTGGGGGGCACAGTTTATCCATTCTCGAAAAAGCCAGAGGTGCAAAACTTTTAGGGCTTGATTTACACCTTCCCTCCTTGAAAATTGCTTCCAGAAAATTGGAAAAGTACAAAGAGAGAGTTATTTTGAAAAATGAAAACTTCTGTAATTTAAAAAGGGTTCTGGAAGAGATTAGATGGAAGGGTTTAAATGGAATACTTGCTGATCTGGGGCTTTCCAGATATGAAATTGAGGAAAGCGGATTGGGTTTTTCCTTCAGAAAAGATGAAGAACTGGATATGAACCTTTCTGGTAAGGGAAAGAAGGCAAAGGATATCTTAAATAATGCTTCCCAAAAAGAACTGGAAAGGATTTTAAAAGAATATGGAGAAGAACCCTATGCTAAAAAAATTGCCAGAAGGATTGTGGAAGAGAGAAAGAAAAAACCAATTTCCACCACAAAAGAGCTTGCAGATATTGTCCTTGAAGAAAAGAAGAAGGGGTCAAAGAAAATCCATCCTGCAACCCAGACCTTTATGGCTTTGAGAATTGCTGTAAATTCAGAACTGGAAAATTTAAAAAAATTTATTCCACAAGCCATAGAAGTACTCTTTCCATCAGGTCGGCTCCTGATTATTTCTTTCCATAGTTTGGAAGACAGGATTGTTAAAAATTCTTTTAAAAAATATTCTGGAAAATGTTATTGTGGGCAGGATCCCTGTATATGTTTTCCAGAAAAAAAGGGGAAAATAGTTACCAAAAAACCAGTAACCCCTAATGAGGAAGAGAAAAGAGAAAATCCTTTATCCAGAAGTGCAAAATTGAGGGTTTTTGAAAAATTATGAAAGCATCCCTTATATATGCTGCTGAAATAAAGGATCAGAAGGCAGAAAAGCCAGTAGATAAGGAATCTTTAAAAAGATTTATAATAATTTTTTTCCTCCTTCTTCCTTTTTTTGTACTATCCTATTTAACCTTAAAAACAAATTTAAAAATTTATGGTATGGGAAAAGAAATCAGAAAACTGGAATATGAGAGTAAAAAATTGGAGGATAAAAAAATAAAGGTGCTTATAGAAAAAGAAAAACTCCTCCATCCTGAAAAAATTGAGGAATTTTCAAAAAAGGAAGGGCTTGTATTTCCTGATGAAAAAAAAGTGGTAGTTTCCTATGAACCGTAACTTTATCTTGATTTTTCTCTTTTTTATTTCCTGGTTTTTTATTATTCTCCTTTTTCTTTTTTATACTCAGGTATTAAGGCACAGATATTACTATAATAAATCTCTTCATCTTCAAAAAGTTTCAACAATTCCCAGAAGAGGGACAATTTACGATAGAAATGGAAATATCCTTGCAGGAAGTTATGAAAATTATACGGGAAGGGTCTGCCTGGATTGTGAAAATTACCAGTATGAAAAAGAGGAGAAAGAAAGTTTAAAGAAAATTTTAAATTTAAGGGATTGGGAAATAGAGAAAGCAATAAATTCTAAAAAGGCATATTATATTTTAAAGGAAGAGGTTTCAGAAGAAAAACTTTACCAGCTGGAAAAATTAAAATTAAAGGGTCTGATTTTAGAAAAAAAATACCATAGATTTTATCCTTATGGAGACCTTTTTTATCATCTGGTTGGTTTTGTAGACTGGAAAAATGATGGAATTTCTGGCTTGGAATATTATTTTAATGATCTTTTAAAAGGAAGGGAAGGGGAAAAGCTCATACTGAGGGATTCGAGCAGATACGGGTATGATCTTGGAGAGGATATAAAGCAAATGATCCCGGGGAAAGATATAAAAACAACACTGGATCTTTCAATTCAATATATGGCATCCAAAACTCTGATTAATTTAAAGGAAAAAATAGATTACCAGTGGGGTGCCATTACCATTTTAAATCCCCAAAACGGGGAAATTCTTGCCCATTCTATAAACCCTCCCTTTAATTTAAATGATAAAGGAAGATGGCAGGATGAGCACCTGGCATCATCTGCTTATGAGCCAGGTTCCATAATGAAACCTTTTTATGCCGATACCTTTTTGAGATTAAATCCCTCTTTTGAAAGTTTAAAATTTGACTGCAGTAAGGGCTATGTGGAAATAGCCGGCATAAAAATAAATGACCACCATAGATTCTTCACTTTAAGTTTTCCTGAAACCCTTTATCAGAGTTCCAATGTGGGATGTATTCTCTGGTCCCTGAAAATTTCTCAAAAGGAATTTATAAAAACTCTTGAAAACTATGGGTTTCTGGAAAAGACAGGAATTGAAGTTCCAGCCGAATCCAGAGGAAGGGCTAATTTGAAGAATTTTAATATGCTCACTCAGGCATACTTTACTTTAGGACAGGGAATTTCAGTCACCTCTGCTCAGGTTTTGAGGGCTTATAGTGCCCTTGTAAATGGTGGATATCTGGTAAAACCCCATCTGACAGTAATAAATTCAGGGAATAGAGAATGGAGGGTAAAACCGGAGTTTGAGAAATTAAAAAATATTCTTTTTCAAACCACAATTTTAGGTACAGGAAAAAAAGCATATCTTTCTTTCCTTCCCATTGCAGGCAAGACAGGAACAGCAGAAATTGCTGAGGGAGGAAGATATTTGAAAGGAAATTATATAGGTTCTTTTGTTTGCTGGTATCCTCTGGAAAATCCTCGTTATCTTATCCTAATTGTTATTTACAAACCCAGGCCACTTTACTACGGCGGGGATGTGGCAGCTCCTCTTGCAAAAAATCTCACCTTCTATCTTTTTTTAAAGGGGCAAAAAGATGAAAATATCTGAAATCCTTTCAAAGTTTACCCAATTGAAATTGATTGGCAAAGATGTGGAAGTGGAAGATTTATCCATAAAAGCTCAGGAGACAAAAGAGGGTGACCTTTTTATTGCCCTTCCTGGTGCCAAATCCCACGGCCTCCACTGGGAAAGGGAAGCCCTTCAAAGAGGAGCCAGGGCAATTTTGTCAGATAGGGTGGGAAATGAAAAGACCAGTTATATTATAGGAGAAAATTTAAGAGATATTCTTTCCTCCTTTTCCTTTGAGTTTTACGGAAATCCCCAGAAGGATTTAAAAATAATAGGAATAACTGGAACCACAGGAAAGACCACTACTGCCCATATGATATCTTATATCCTTTCAAATTTTAAGAAAGTTTCTTTTTTTGGAACAACCCACTATCAAATTGGCAAAAATTCTTTCCCTTCCCCTTATACAACGCCAGAAGCTCCTTTGCTGGCAAAACTCTTTTCCCTTTCCAGAAAAGAAGGTGTGGAATACATTGTTATGGAAGTTTCTTCTCACTCCTTGAAAGGAAAAAGGGTGGAAGCATTGAGGTTTGACAGGGCTATCTTTACAAATATAGGTAGGGATCATCTGGATTTTCATATAACAGAAGAAGATTATTTTTCTTCAAAATTTCATCTTATTCATTTACTTAAAGAAAATGGGGTTTTGATTTATAATTTTGATGATAAAAAATTTCAGGGTTTTAAGGATTTAAAAATAGAAAAAATACCCTTTTCTTTGAAAAAAAAGGAAAAGGTACACCTCATATCCTTCAAACAATCTATGGAAGGGATGGAAGGTTTTGTCTCCATAAATGGTAAATCCTATCCATTCAAAATTCCTTTTATAGGAATCTATAACCTTGAAAATTTTCTGGCTGCCCTTTCCTGCCTCTATTCATTAAATTTTCCTCCAGAGGAAGTCCTTGAAATTTTTAAGGAGATTCCCCCTGTGAAAGGGAGGTTGGAAAAGGTAGAAGGAGGACAAAAATTTCCTGTAATTGTGGATTATGCCCATACACCAGAAGGTTTTGAGAAGGTCTTCAGTACCATAAAAGAAATCTATAATTTAAAAATTATAACAGTTTTTGGAGCAGGAGGGGATAGGGATAGGGGAAAGAGAAGGATCCTGGGGGAAATAGCAGGCAGAAATTCGGAAATTGTAATTTTAACCACTGATAACCCCAGGTCCGAAGATCCAGCAAAGATATGTGAAGAGATAAAAGAAGGGGTTTTTTCTTCGGGTCAGGATAAGGTCTTGATAATTTTGGACAGGCAGGAGGCAATAAAAAAGGCAATTGCTTTAGCCAATCAAAATTTTGCAGTACTGATTCTGGGGAAGGGGCATGAAAACTACCAGATTATTCAGGATAAAGTTTTTCCTTTCTCCGATGTAAAGGCAGCCCTTAGAGCCATAAAGGAGATTTACCCTTGAAATTCAACCTTTCCTTTGTAAAGAAAGCCACCGGTGGAGAAGTTTTTGGGGAAGAGGAACTTTCCCTTACCTCTGTCTCCATTGATTCCAGATTAGCAAAAGAAAATTCTCTCTTTATTGCCTTAAAGGGTGAAAAGACCGATGGACACAATTTTGTATCTGAAGCCCTGAAAAAGGCAGATGCTGTAATGGTTTCAAGGAAGATGGAGATTGATAAATCCTTTATCCTCGTGGACGATACTCTGAAGAGTTTTCACCTTCTGGCAAAGGAAATAAGGAGAAAGATAAACCCTTATGTCTGTGTAATAACTGGTTCTGTGGGAAAAAGTTCCCTTAAAAATTTACTGGGCCAGACCCTTTCGGAAATTTTAAAGGATTTGGAAGTTTCCCAGGGAAATCTGAATTCCATAACAGGACTTCCTTTGACCATTTCAAATATAAGTGATAAATGTAAATATTTAATCCTGGAAGCAGGCATAAATAAAATTGGGGAAATGGAGGTGCTTTCCTTTGTTTCAGAGCCAAATTTTGTCCTTTTTACTGGTGTAAAGCCAGTGCATCTGGAATTTTTGGGAACCCTTCAGGAGGTGGGAAGAGAAAAAACAAGGGTTTTAAAATATTTAAAAGAAGATGGGTTAATTATTTATCCCGAAGGGGATCCTTATCTTGAAGAACATATAAAAAAATTTCCCCAGAAAAAAATTACCTTTGGAAAGGGTGGGGATATAGAAGGAAAAATTTTAAAGGATGAGGGTTTTTTGGGGATGGAAGGGTTGATCAGGGTTAAAGGGAAAGAACATAAATTTAAAATACCCTCAGGTATTTTACACCTTTCCACCATTGAGGCAGCTTCTGCCTTTTTCTATACCTTAGATTTAAATCTTCAGGAACTTTTGGTTAAATTGAAAGATTATATCCCTTTGAAGGGTAGGTTAAATTTATTAAAATCAAAAAAAGGATTTTATCTGGTAGATGATACCTATAATGCCTCTCCCTATGCCTTGAACCAATTGCTTAAAAAATTGCAAAGCACACCTACTGAAGGTAAAAAGATCCTTGTGCTGGGGGATATGTTAGAACTAGGAAAGGAAGAGGAAAAATTCCACAAAGAGGCAGGGAAAGAGGCACTTAAAGTGGTGGATATTTTAATTTGTTTGGGAAAACTTGCAGGGGAGGCAGGGAAAATTTTTGAAAAAGGTGGAAAGAAAACCTATTTTATTAAGGACCATAAAGAGGGAGCAGAAGTTTTATTAAATATTTTAAAAAAAGGGGATTGGGTAGCCCTTAAAGGTTCCAGGGGAATGCAAATGGAAAAAATAATAAAAATAATGGAGGAAGATGGTGCTTTATAGTTTGCTCCATGAGAGCCACCGACTTTTTGGGTATATAACGGTAAGATCCTTTCTGGCTCTCTTTTCCTCTACCCTGATAATTTTTATACTGGGAAACTGGTTTATAGAGCAGGTTAAAAAATTATCCATAGGACAGTATATAAGGGAAGAAGGACCCGAAGAACATAAAAAGAAAGCTGGAACCCCCACTATGGGGGGGCTTCTTATAATGATTGCAACTTTGGTTCCTTCTCTTTTATGGCTGGATTTGAAAAATACCTATGTAAAAATAATTATTCTTTCCTCTCTATATTTTGGAATTATTGGTTTTCTGGATGATTTTAAAAAAATAAGAAGTGGAAGCAATAAAGGACTGAAAGCAAAGGAGAAGTTTTTCCTTCAAATTTTAGGAGGGATTTTTATATTTTTTTATCTATTTGTTACCCATCCCTCTTTTACCACAATCTCCTTTCCATTTTTTAAAGAATGGGTTTTTTCCCTGGGTTCATTCTACCTTATTATATTTTTACTTGCAGTGGTGGGTTCTTCAAATGCAGTTAATTTAACTGATGGGCTGGATGGTCTTGCCATAGGGGTGACTCTTTTTTGTGTCCTTGCTTTTTCAGTTCTATCCTATGGGGCTGGAAATAAAATTGTATCCAGTTACCTTCAAATTCCCTATATCCCTGGAAGCGGGGAACTGGCAATTTTCTTTGCCTCTATGGTGGGTGCCTGTCTTGGCTTTTTGTGGTTTAACTGCTATCCAGCACAGATTTTTATGGGAGACACTGGTTCTCTTATGCTTGGGGGAAGCATAGGAGTTGGGGCAAGTATAATAAAACAGGAGTTTTTGCTCCCCATAATTGGTGGAATTTTTGTGCTGGAAGCCCTTTCAGTGGTTCTTCAGGTGTTTTCTTATCAAGTTTTTGGAAAGAGGATTTTCCTTATGTCACCCCTTCATCACCATTTTGAAAAGAAGAATATGGTGGAAACAAAGATTGTGGTTCGGTTCTGGATTCTTTCAATTTTATTTGTCCTTTTGGGACTTACAACTTTGAAATTAAGATGAAATTAATACTGGGATATGGAAGGAGCGGCCAGGCAGTGGCAAGGGTTTTGAAAGAAAGAGGGGAAAGGGCTTATGTTAGCGATCTGGTGGAGAAAAAGGAAGGGATATTTCCAGATTTTTCCTATGTCTGGGGAGAGCATCCATTATGGCTTCTGGAAAAGGTGGAAGAGATAATTGTTTCCCCTTCCATTCCTTATGACAGCCCCTTTATACTGGAAGCAAAGAAAAGGAACATAAAAATTATAAGCGAAATTGAATGGGCTATGCAGCAATTGGGAGGAATAAAATTGGGCATAACAGGAACCAATGGTAAATCCACCACCACTTCTATGATAGCCCATATTTTCAATGAAGCTGGAATAAGGGCAATCAGTGCAGGAAATATTGGAACACCTCTCTCTTCTTTTGTAAAAGAACAATCCTTTGAGGTCTATTCTATTGAAATTTCCACCTTCCAACTGGAAAGTATGTCTTTAAAACTTTTAGATGGAGCTATTGTACTCAATGTCACTCCAGATCATATAGACAGGCATCAGACCTTTGAAAACTATAAAAATTTAAAAAAGAAGATTTTTCAGCTTTTAAAAGAAGGGGGTGTGGGAGTGGCACCAAAGGGGCTTTTCCCTGAACTTAAACTTTTCAGGTATGGAAATGAGAAAGATTGTGAACTGATAATGGACATGGAAAATTTAATTTATAAAGGGGAAGTGGTTTTAAATAGAAGAGATTTAAGCCTTTTAGGTGACCATAACTGGGAAAATGCAGCAGGGGCAGTCCTTCTGGCTTTGAAAATGGGTATCCAAAAGGACAGAATTGCGCCAGCCCTTAAAACCTTTAAACCCTTGGAGCACAGGATGGAAGTGGTGGATACTTTTCAGGGAATAACTTTTATAAATGATTCAAAGGGTACAAATGTAGATTCTGTCCTCAAAGCCCTTACGGGAGTGCCTTTAAAAAAGACAGTCCTTATTCTGGGTGGGAAGGACAAGGGGAGTGATTTTTCTCCTTTAAAAGATATAGTTGAAAGGGTTTGCAAAGTTGTCTATTGTATCGGAGATGCCAGAGAAAAGATATTTTCTGCCCTGGAAGGGATTTCAGTTCCCATTTATTCTTTAAGGGGGCTGGAAGAGGTTTTTCTATCCCTGGATTCTGTTCTGGAAGAAAAAGATTATGTGCTTTTATCCCCTGGCTGTGCTTCCTTTGATCAGTATGCTAATTTTGAGGAAAGAGGAAAACATTTTAAAGAACTGGTGAGGATATGGAAAGAAAGAAAAAGCCAGATTTAGTAATCCTGATTTGTACTGCTCTCCTTTTCCTTATAGGAATCCTTACGGTTTCTTCCACTTCCTTTGTATTGAATTATGTAAGTAAAATAAGTTTTGATAAAAAGCACATAATGCTTTCAGTTCTATCAATTTTAATCATTGCTTTACTCATAGCTGTAGATGTGAGAAAATTTTTTAGCAAAGGTTATTTAATCATTTTTTATATTTTTTCTATAGTCCTGCTTATAGGGCTTTTTTCCCAGCCCGCTATAAATAATACCCATAGATTTTATAAATTTCCTGGATTTCTCTTTCAGCCCAGTGAGTTTGTAAAAATTTTACTGGTGATAATTGCTGCCCTGATTTTGGCAGAAAAAAAATATCCAAAATCCCTCCTATCCCTTGGCAAGGTGCTCTTACCACCCATAATACTTATACTTCTGCAAACAGACCTGGGTATGAGTGTTTTAATAATTTTTGTAATTTGCATAATGCTCTTTTATAAAGGTATTCCAAGGGAGCATTTTTTAATTGTGCTGGGGCTTTCAGTGCTTATAATGTTTTTGAGCATATTGAAAGAACCCTATCAAATGAAAAGGGTAAAGGATTTTCTGGAAGGAGAAAGCGAACATCAGATTGCTGCAAAAGTTGCCTTAGGTGGCGGTGGTTTTTTTGGAAAAGGGTTGGGAAAGAGCCACCAGAAATTTTTCTATCTTTCTATGCCCCATACTGACTTTGCCTTTTCCATTTTAGGTGAAGAGATGGGTTTCTTTGGCTCCTTTGTGGTGCTTTGTCTTTATGGGATTATATTTTTTAGAGGAATGCTCCTTTCCACTCAAATGGAAGGGGATTTTTATAAACTTCTGGTTTTTGGCTTAACGGTTATGTTTACTTTAAATTCTCTGATTCATATTTCTGTAAATGCAGGAATTCTGCCAGCCAAAGGAATTACCCTTCCCCTGATAAGTTATGGCGGCTCAAGTATGCTTTCCAATTCCCTTTTGCTGGGAATAATTCTTTCTATTTCTATGAGGAAGCCATGAGGTACCCTTTTATATTTTCTGCTGGTGGAACTGGAGGACACATTTTCCCTGCTCTTTCTGTGATGGATTTTCTTAATAGCCCTGTATTACTTTTGACTGGAAAATATGGGATGGAGAAGAAAATTCTCTCAAAAGAAAGGGTTCCCTTTAAAACCCTTCCCATAAAAGGAATTTCTGAGGTGTCTTTTTTAAAAAAGATAATGAGGTTTCCTGGCATTTTTGTTTCACTCTTTTTTTCTTTATTTTATATTTTAAAATACAAGCCAAAGGTCATTGTAGGTTTTGGGGGTTATGCCAGTTTTCCAGTCCTTTTCTGGGCAAGGTTTTTAAAAATTCAATATTTTCTTCAGGAGCAAAACTCAATCCCTGGTCAGGTTACAAGATTTTTTTCTAAAGGAGCAAGGGCAATTTTTACTGGTTTTCCAGATACAGAAATTTCGGGAAATAAAATATATACAGGAAATCCTTTGAGAAGGGAATTTTATAATATTCCTATAAAGGAAAAAATAACCCTGCCCATAAATTTGTTTATAATTGGTGGAAGTCAGGGTTCAAAATTCTTAGATGAAACCATCGGGAATATTCTTCCCTTTCTAAAAGGAATCCCTCTTTCTGTGATCCATCAAGCAAGGTCAGAGGATATTTCTTTTCTGGCTCAAAAATATAAAGAATCTGGGATAGAAGCCAAAATTTACGAATTTATTGAAAAGCCCTGGGAAATTTACCAAAAAGCAGACCTTGTAATTTCCCGTGCAGGTGCCCTTACAGTTTCAGAGGTGATCTCCAGTGGAAGATGTGCCATATTTATACCCTTTAAAGGGGCAGCAGAAAACCATCAATACTGGAATGCCTTATGGCTTTCAAAGGATGGAGCTGCCTTTTTAATTGAGGAAAATGAAAAGACAGGAGAAAATCTCTTAAAGGTTTTAAGAGAAATTTTAAATAGACCAGAGATTTTAATAGAGATGGGTAAAAGAGCAAAGGAAAGGGAAGTAAAGGATGGGATGGATTTGATAAGAAAATTTTTGCTTAAAGCAGCTGGAGGGGGAAATGCATTTCAGGAAATTTAAAAAGCTCCATTTTATGGGAATTGGAGGAAGTGGGATGTGTGGAATGGCAGAGATACTCCATAAATTAGGATTTGAAGTGGATGGCTGTGATAAAAGCCCTTCTCCTACTGTGGAAATGCTGAAAAAGTTGGGTATACCCATTGAAATAGGGCATAGCACAAAGCATATTGAAAATAAAGATGCAGTGGTTTTCTCATCTGCAATTTCAAAAAACCACCCGGAATTGAAAGAGGCAAGGGCAAAAAAAATTCCTACCATTTTAAGGGCAGAACTTCTGGCTCAAATGGTTCGCTTGGGCTTTGCTATATGTGTGGCTGGAACCCATGGAAAGACCACCACTACTTCTTTGATAGGTCATCTTTTAACTAAACTTGGGGCAGATCCCACCATAATAGTAGGAGGAAGGGTAAAGAGTTTAAAAAGCCATGCCCGACTTGGAACTGGAACCTATTTTGTCCTGGAAGCTGATGAGTATGACAGATCCTTCCTCCAACTAATACCCGATTCGGCAGTTATAACCACCATTGATGAAGATCATCTGGATACCTATGGAGATTTTGAAAATATATGTAATGCCTTCTATCAGTTTGCTTTAAAAGTACCCTTTTATGGTTCTTTGATTTTAAATTATGGAGATTCTATTCAGAGAAAGATTTCCAAAAAAATTGAAAGACCCTTTTCCACCTATGGCTTCAGTCCAAAGGCAGACCTCTGGGCTGAAAATATAGAAGGAAGGGAAAAGGGAATGGGTTTTTATCTAAACTGGAAAGGAAATAGGCAAAAAGCATTCCTGCCCCTTTATGGAAAACATAATGTTCAAAACAGTTTGGGTGCAATCCTCCTCTGTCTGGAGCTGGGTTATAACCTGAGAGATATCCTTGAAGCCCTTACCACTTTTCCAGGGGTTTCCAGAAGAATGGACTTGATTGGCTTTATAAATAAGGTTCCAGTGATAGATGACTATGCCCATCATCCTGCTGAAATAAGGGAGACCTTAAAGGGCTTAAAGATTGCCTTTTCCAAAAGAAAAATAATGGTAGTTTTTCAACCCCACCTCTATTCCAGAACCCTTCATTTTAAAAGTGAATTTGCCCAAGCCCTTTCTTTTGGCGATTTGGTTGTTATAACCAGAATTTATGGTGCCAGAGAAAAAGAGATACCTGGGGTTTCAGGAAATTTAATCCTGAAAGAGTTAAAAAAGTCAGGCAAAAAAAATGTTTATTATATAGAGGAATTTGAGCAGTTAAAGGATTTCTTGCTTAAAAATTTAAGGGATAATTTTGTCCTTATTTTTATGGGTGCAGGGGATATATCCCACTTTGCCAATAATCTTGTAGGAGGTATTTATGACAAAGCCAAAACATAAATTTTCAAGAATTTTTTTAAGTTTGATTATTCCCTTTTTTAGTTTAGCTTTTTTGAACTCTTCCTTTTTCAAAGTTAGAGAAATAAAAATTGAGGGGCTAAATGATTCTTTGGAAGGGGAATTGAGATCTTTTAAAGAAGGGATAATAGGCGAAAACCTTTTGTTTTTAAACCTTAAGATTTTGAAGGAAAAACTTGGAAATTTACCCTTTCTGGAAATAGAAAGTTTTCAAAAATTGCTTCCCAATAAATTAATAATAAAGTTTAAGGTTCAGGAAGAACTGGGAACCTTGATCAATCCCTTGGGTGTTTTTGATTTGTATAAAGGGGGGTATATATTTCCTCGATTTAAAGAAGGTCAGGAAAAAATTTTAATCCAGAGTCCTATAAAAAAGGAAATCTTGAAGGAACTGGCAGAAATTCTGGAGGAAAATCCATTTATATATGAATACTTTTACTCCCTGAAAATTTTGGAAGGGGATATTTTTGAATTTGTTGGCAAGGGAGGGTATAGCATGGAAGTATTAAAAAGAAAGGATATCCCCTTGCTTAAGGAAAGTTTAAAAATTACCCAGCATTGTCCCATTATATTCAATGGAGAAAGGGTATCTTTTTTAAATTATAACTTTTTTATAGCTTCAAAGTGAGGAGGAGATATGAATTTAAATGTGATTGCCATAGATTTGGGTTCTTATAATTTAAGGATGGTTTCAGCGAAGGTGGAGTCAGGGAAGGAAGCAAAGTTTGAAATAATTGGCAGAAGTTATACCGGGAAACACATCTCCTCCACCAATGCTGGAAATATTGTAAATATTGAAAAGATAAAGAATCCTTTAAAAGAAATAGTTCAAGAAGTGGAACTTATGACGGGAAGAGAAGTGGTGAAGGCCTTTGTGGGGGTTTCTTCAAATTTAATAAAAGGATTTCCTGTATCCTCGGATACCCCTATACAGGGAAAGCATAAAACTGTATCTGAAGAAGATATAAAAAGGGCAATGGAAATGGCAAAGGCAGTTAATATGCCTAAGGAATTTACTTCCCTCCATATAATACCCTATCGTTTTATTGTGGATAATCAGGGGGTTTATGAAAATCCCCTTGGGGCAAAAGGTTCCAGACTGAAACTGGAAGCCTATTCTGTGGTTTGTCCAAAGGTGGTTTTAAACAACATTGCCAGTTCCTGTAACAGTATTGGAATAGTGGTTGCAAAACCTATATTTGAACCCCTGGCAGCTGCCGAAGCAGCCCTTATGTCTAATGAAAGGGAAGCAGGTGTCCTTTATATTGATTTAGGATATGAGACCACTCAAAATATAATTGTCAAGGGAAATGGTGTAAAACATCTCTTTATTCAACCCTTTGCATCAAAGCATATAACTTCCGATCTTATGGAAGTGATAAATGTAACACAAGAAGATGCAGAGAGATTAAAAAAGGGAGTTAACCTTTCAGAAAAAAATTTGGAGACCGAACTTGATGAAGGGGTAGAAGTGAAGGTGGCTGGGGCAGGCACAAAAAAGATTGTGAGAAAGTCCCTTATAGCAGAGGTGGTATGGGCAAGGGTGCATGAGATTTTTCAGGATATAAAAAAGGATTTAGCCCTAAATAATATGGAAGAAAGTTATCCAGCAGGGGTGGTTATTGGGGGAGGGGGTGCAAACTTGACAGGAATTGAAATGGTGGCAAAGGAAGTTTTTGGTCAAAATGCAAGGGTTGCCTATCCCAACAGGATAGAGGGTTTGACGGAGGAAATAATGGATCCCCAGTGGCTTACTGCTATTGGGCTTTTACAATTTGGATACCATTATTTTCCAGAAGAGTGTATACTAAAGCGGAGTTTTTTTTCCCGCTTATTTAAAAAATAAATAAGGAGGGTTGTATGATTTTATTAGATGATCAACTAAAACAGGAACCTCAAGACCTAAACAAAATTGTAATGGAAGCTGATTTTGATGCCACGGTTAAACTTAAAGCCATAGGTGTGGGGGGTTGCGGTTGTAATTCTATCAACAGGATGATCCAGAAGGAGGTAAGAGGAGTGGACTTTCTTACCATTAATACTGATTTTAAAGACCTTCAAAAAAATTATTCCCCCAAAAAAATTCACCTGATGGGCAATACTTTAAAGGGCCTTGGGACAGGTGGAGACCCTGAATTGGCAAGAAAGGCAGCTCTGGATGCAGCAGACCAGATAAGGGAAGAGCTCAAAGATACAAAGATGGTTTTCCTGACGGCAGGGCTTGGAGGGGGGACTGGCTCTGGAGCCACAGGGATTGTGGCTTCTATTTGCAAGGAAATGGATATTTTAACCCTGGCTTTTATAATTACACCCTTTGAATGGGAAGGAGTTGAAAGATTGAAAAGATCAGAAGAAGGTTTGAAATCCATTAAAGAGAATGTGGATTCTCTGATAATCATTCCCAATGAAAAATTGTCAAAACTGGTGGATCCCAATACCCATGCAGTAACTGCCTTTGACTTGGCAGATGAAATTTTGATAAATGCAGTACAGGGAGTTTCTGCAATTGTAAATAATACTGGATATAAAAACATTGATTTTGCAGATATTCAAGCTGCTTTGAAAAACAAGGGAAAAGCCATAATTGGTATGGGAACAGAAGAAGGAGAAGATGCAGCAATGAAAGCAGCCCAGAAGGCAATTTCCAGTCCCCTTCTGGAAGAAACTTCCATTTCTGGTGCCTCTAATGTTCTATTTTGTTTTACTGGAAATCCAAAAAATGCAAAGTTTAAGGATTTTGATAATATGGGAAGAAAAATTGCAGAAATGGTTTCCGATGGAGGCAGAAAGCCAGCAGAAATAAATTTTGGGATTTACTATGATTCAAATTTACCAGAAAATGCTGTAAGGGTAATAATATTTGCCACTGGATTTGAAAAGGCAAATCAAGAACCAGTTTACAAAAAGCCGGAAATCTTTCAAAGTAAAAGTCCCTCTATAGTAGAAACAAATAAGACACAGAATCCTTATTCCACAGGTAAAGAAAATTCCAGTTTAATTTCTGAATTTTTTGGAGAAAATGCTTCAGATAAAAACAAACCTTCCTATTATAGATACAAAAAAGATTAACTTTTATGATTGTCCTTTATCATAAGGACTGCCTGCTGCATTCCCCGGGGGCTTTTCATCCTGAAAGGAAAGAGAGGATAATTCCCTTGGTGGAAGCACTGGAGAAACTTGAATATGTTCAATTTTTAGAGCCCCAGCCCATAGAAGAGGATTTGATAAAAGAAGTCCATAGCCCTTCATACATTGAAAATTTTAAAAATTCCATAGGGAAAAGTTCCTTTTTTTTCACAACTGATTGTCCCCTTTCAAAGGATACCTATAAGGCAGCCCTCCTCTCTGCCTCAGGAGCCATTCTGGGAGCAGAAATTTTAATGAAAGGTGAAAAAAAGGGGGTTTTTTCCCTTTTAAGACCACCGGGTCATCATGCAAGAAAAATGGAGGCAATGGGTTTCTGCTATTTTAACAATGCAGCCCTGGCAGCTCAGTATCTTTTAAGCAGATGGCAGCTGGAAAGGATAGGCATAATTGACTGGGATGCCCACCATGGGAATGGAACCCAGGAAATTTTTTATGAGACAGATAAGGTTTTTTATACATCCCTCCATGGACATCCCTTGATAACTTATCCTGGAACCGGTTTTCCAGAAGAGAAAGGAAGGGGAGAAGGGGAAGGTTATACTTTAAACTTCCCCTTTTTTCCAGAGACCACAGATGAAGATTATTTAAGAACTTTTAAAGAAAAATTAATCCCTGCTTTGGAAAGATACAGACCTCAGTTTTTAATTATATCCTGTGGTTTTGATGGACACAGCGAGGATCCTCTAGTTCCAAACTTGAAACTTTCTGACCTTCTTTTTGAAAATTTATTTGAAGAGACCTTGAAATTTGCAAAGGACTTTTGTGGAGGGAAAGCACTATTTTTGCTGGAAGGTGGATATAACCCAGAGGTGGTTAAAAGATTGGGCATAAAGCTGGTGGAAAAAATTCAAGAGTCTTGAAGAATCTTTATTTTTTTCTTTATGGTTTTTCTTCTCTCTTTTTTCAAACCTATTTTTTAAGGGAAACTATTTTTCTTGCCGGTGGAAATGAGATAACCTTTGGTTTTTTCTTTTTTTTTTGGTTTTTAGGAATTTTTCTTGGAGCTCTTTTTGGAAAAAACTATAAAGGAGAGGGAAAAGATTTTTTAAATTTCCTTGCCCTTTTTCCTATTATTTCCTTTTTAATTTACGTTTTTGTATTTATTTTAAACTATCTCATTCCCCTTCCTCTTGGGCAGGAACCAGATTTTTCAAGAGCCCTCTTTTCCTGCTTTGGACTTTCCTTTTTTACTGGG
>JBBFMJ010000001.1:0-25324 GCA_037478515.1 Thermoanaerobaculia bacterium | reverse complement strand
AATTTCCTTTGCTGACTCCATATTGGATTCCAGCCTTGCTTGCACTTCTCTATAGGCATAACTGCCTATCATTTGAATTCCAACAAAAATTGAAATTATGGAAGGGATTAATATAGATAGGGAAAAAGTTATTAAAAGACGGGTTAAAAGTCCTCTTCGGGGCATTATTTAATTTTATATAATTTTAAAAAAAAGTCAAAATTTTTAAAGGTTTTCTGCCTAATCTTCTCCTTCAATCTCCTCAATTATTACTCCGCCCATTCCCTCCCTCATTTTTATTTCCAGATCCAGGTCTCTATTTATAGGAAAATTGTTTTTTAAATTATCAAAACAAAAATTTATAACATCAGGGGTTAAATCTGAGTCCTGCCCAATGGAAAGAATGACCTTATTAACTTTTTTTATCCCACTGGCTTCTGCTTGCTTTAAAATTTCCTCAATAATTGATTCTGTTATTTTCCACTCGTGCATATTATTCCTCCAGTATTTTTACTAATTTTTGATACATTTTTTCATAAGAATTTTTTAGTTTTTCTGATATTCCAGGGCTTATCTCTTCGGGGATATTTTCTACCTGAATTGATAAAACCCTTACCTCCACATTTCCTTTCTCTTTTAATTCCTTTAAAAGATTGGAAGTGGGCATCTGGTGCATAGAAAAATCATCTATCTTAATTTTGGGAATCTCATCCAGGTCTACCTCAAAAATCTCTCCTGGCTCTTCCCCTAAATCTACAGCATCTATTATAACTATCCTTTCTGGCTTTTTATCACTTAAAACAATGTTAAATAAAATTTCTCTTATGCTTAAACCTGCATTTATGGCAATTGTATCCTCTGGTATCAATCCACTTTCTTCCAGGTACTTTATAAATTCAGGACCAAAACCATCATCGCCAAAAAAGATATTTCCACAACCTAAAACTAAATTTTTCTTAAGACAGTAAGATGGGTAATTTTCCATAAGAAAAGGCACGGCTTATTTTTTAAGCCGTGCCTTAAATTTTTAATAATTTACCAAGGTATCTATTTTTTTGAAGTTTTTGTCAATTATTTCAACTTTAACAGGAAGGGTACCATCCAGCTTATGTGTAGCACAGGAGAGGCAGGGGTCATAGGCTCTAATTGCCATCTCTAAGCGGTTTAAAATTCCCTGATCATATTTTCCATCTTTTATGAGTTCTTTGGCAGTTTTCTTAACAGACATATTTATGGGAGCATTGTTGTGGGTAGTTCCTACAATTAAATTAACATTTGTAACAATCCCATTGGCATCGGTTTCATAATCGTGGATGAGGGTTCCTCTGGGGGCTTCCACACAGCCAATACCCCTTGCTGCTCTGGGCTTTACTGGAACCCTGGTATCAGTGGAAGTAATTTCTGGGTCATTTAAAAGTTTTACAACCATTTCTGCATTGTATAAAAGTTCTATAAGGCGTGCCCAGTTATAAAGGAGTGTAAGCTGACAGGGTCTTCCAAAATTCTTTCTGAATTCTTCCAGTTCTGCTTGGGCAAGTGGGGTTGGAATATAATCACATACATTTATTCTGGCAAGGGTATTGGTTCTGTAAATTCCTTTGGGATTTGCCAGGTCCATAGAAAAACCACCTGCTTTCTTCATATAGGGAAACTTCAAATAGGACCAGGGCTCAATATGCTCAGCAATAAAATCAGTATACTGTTCATAAGTAAAGTCCTCATACTTCCCATCGGGGGTCATCATCCTTAGTTTCCCATCATAGAGGTCCAAAGCACCATCATCCTTTACGGTTCCCAGAAAACCTGTTTCAATTACCCCAATGGTTTTTACTGCATCCAGAAATTTGGGGAAGATATTTTTCTTGGCAAAATCAATGGAAAATTTTGCAAATTCCAGCATTTCCTCTGCCATAGGTTTTAATTTTTCAACTTCTTCTTGCCTTAAAGGTTTGCTTACTCCCCCTGGAACAGAAGTGACAGGGTGGATTGCTTTTCCTGAAACAATGTCCAGCATAACTGCTGCAAGATGCCTGCACCTTACAACTTTCTTACCTATGTCTGGATATTTCTGGGCAATACCAATTACATTTCTTATAGAATAATCCTCATCAGGACCCATTACAAAATCTGCGCCTGCCAGAAAATAAAAATGGAGAGTGTGTTCTTCAGTATAGGCAATGGAATTGCAGAGTTCCCTTAATTTTCTACCTGCAGGTGGGGGCTGCACACCAAAGACAGCATCGCATGCCTTGGATGAGGCAAGATGGTGAGACCAGGGGCAGACACCACAGATGGAAGTCACAATCCTGGGAAGTTCCTCTACGGGCTTTCCAATACAGAACTTTTCAAAGCCCCTTAGTTCTATTACATTTACCCAGGTGTCCTGGACATTTCCAGCATCGTCCAGCTGGATTGTTACCTTTGCATGTCCTTCAATCCTTGATACGGGTTGTATAACTATTTTTTTCATTTTTTCCTCCTTAAATTATGGTCTTTTTGGTAGTGGTCTTAACCTGTTGTGGGCACCAATATACCTTTGAATTGTTGCTGCCCTGTCTGGGATCAGGTTTGGATCAAGCCCAATGGATGATAAGGCACCAATCATTTCCACCAGTGGATTTGCACCCTTTCTGATAGGACCAAAACAACCTCTGCAAGGCATATATCCTTTTATACACCTTGGAACTTTCTCATGACCACCACAACCTGACTTGGTCACAGGACCCAGGCATAAATATCCCAGTTCCATAAAACATCTGGATTCTTCCACTTTTTTTGTAATATCTGTTACATTTTCCAGGGGTCTTCTCAAGGAGATATCTGCTTTCTTCTGCCTCTGGGTAGGACAATCATCGCACACAGATCTTTCTGGCAGGGAGAAGGGCTTGCCCTGAAGAAGGGCAGTTAAAGCTTCCAGAATAATTTCAGGTTGAGTTGGACAGCCAGGGATATATACATCTACTTTTACAATCTCATCCAAAGCATAAACTCTATCTGTCAAAGGGGGTACCTCTTTTGAAGGAGTTTCGGCGGGATCAGTACTTTTGGATTGCCTGTAAACCTTTTCATAAAGTTCAGCCAGTTGAAACTGATTTGCCAGGGCTGGAATCCCACCAAAACAGGCACAGGAACCAAGGGCAATAAGGGTCTTGCATTTGGCTCTCATTTCCTTTAGAACTTCTTTGTTTTCCTCATTTCTCACTCCTCCTGAGATGATTCCCACATCTGCTTCAGGTATCTCCATCTTATCTTTTTCACCGGTCTGACCAAAGAGTTTGTGATCCATCAGAACAGGCATATGTACAAATTCAAGCTGGGGAAGGAGTTCCAGAAGGGTTTCTCCGATGTCCAGGATGGTAATTTCGCATCCCTGACAGATGGCAAAACATTCATTAGCAACTTTTACTGCCATAAAACCTCCTTATTTATTTATTTTGAGAGTCCCAACTCTCAATTTATATTAAGCTTTTTTTAAAACATTTTCAAGGGCATCAGCTTTCAACCTTAATTTCTGATACCACTTTTCTTGTAAAAACATAATATTTATCATTTTCCTTATAAAGATAGGTCTCAAAACCATCATTTTTGTATTTATTCATCACTTCTGTGGCTTCCTTTTCATCTTTATACTCCCCCCCATCCCACATAAATTTTTTTCCTTCAAATATTTTGGAGAGGTTCATAAGCACTCCTTAAAATGTTCTATAAGGGCTGGGACCCAGTTTTCTTATTTGCTCGGTGAATTCCTTCATAACCTGAGAAAATTTAATTCCTTCTGCAGCAGAAATCCATTCCAAGCGGAACCTGTCCCTTTCAATCCCCAAGTCATCCAGCATTAAATAGATACCCTCTTCCCTTTTCTTTGCAACCAGATTTCCTGAAAGATAATGGCAGTCCCCTGGGTGGCATCCACAAACAATTACGCCGTCAGCACCCCTTGTCAAGGCATCAATTATAAGGTTTGGATGCACCATACCAGAACACATAACTCTAATAAGCCTCATATTAGGGGGATACTGAAACCTGGAGACCCCTGCCAGGTCTGCTGCTGCATAGGAACACCAGTTACAACAAAAAGCAATTATGAAGGGTTCAAAGTTCTCAGACATATTTCACCTCTTTAATTTAAGATTGTTCAAGTGCTGCAAAGACCTGTGCCTGCAGCTGCTCCAAGGTAAAGCCCTTTACAAGAATACCTTTCTTTGGGCAGGTTGCCATACAGGTCCCACAGCCCTTGCATAAGCTTTCATTGGCTTCCACGGTCTTCTTTATGCTGCCCTGAAAAACATATTCCAGAAGGGTAATGGCTTTGTAAGGACAGGTATCCACACAGTAAGCACAACCATCGCAGTTTTCATCAATGACTTTTGAAATTGTGGCTTCCAGCTCTAATTTGTCCTTTGAAAGAATAGTTGCTGCCCTTGCTGCCGATGCCTGTGCCTGGATTATGCTTTCATCAATGGTCTTGGGGAAATGAGCAAGACCTGCAAGGAAAACACCATCTGTGGCAAAGTCCACAGGCCGGAGTTTCATATGGGCTTCCAGAAAGTATCCTTCTGCAGTAACCGGAACCTTAAAATGCTGGGCAACTTCTTTATGATCTTCGTTAGGCATAACCCCAGTGGATAAAACTACAAGGTCTGCTGGAATTGTATGCTCCATATTCAAAATCTTATCCTTTACATCAACATATATTTTTCCATTATTTTTATAAACGGCTGGTTTTCCATCTTCAATATCCCATCTTATAAAGGTTACCCCTTTATCCCTTGCCAGAGTGTAATACTTTTCTTTAAATCCATAAGCCCTTACATCTCTGTAAAGTATGAAAACATTGGTTTTTGGTGAAATTTCCTTGATTTTTAATGCATTCTTTATGGCAATACCGCAGCATATCCTTGAACAGGATGGCCTTTCCCCTTCTCTGGAACCCACGCACTGGATCATTACCACAGTTTCAGGAAGTTTAATTTCTTTTTTTGCAATCTTTTCTTCCAATTGCCTCTGGGTGAGGACCCTTCCATCTTCTCCATACATATATTCTTTGGGCTCATATTCCTTTCCACCCATTGCAATTATTACAACTCCATGTTCAAAAACATACTCATTTCCATTGGATTTTATCTTTGTCTTATACCTTCCCACGGAGCCCTCCACCTCTTCTATTTTTGCATTAAAGTAAATTTCAATATTTTTATTTTCCTTTACCTCTTTTATAATCTTTTCCAGCTCCTCTTTTGGATTTTCTCCGTTTAATAAATAATGGATATTCCTTAAATTTCCACCCAGTTCCCCTGTCTTTTCTAAAAGGTAAACTTTGTATCCTTGATTTGCCAGCTCCATGGATGCCTTCATACCTGCAATACCACCCCCAATTACCAGGGCATTTTTTATTATATCTATGTAGCTGTTCTGTAAAGGTTCTAGCAATCTTGCCTTTGCCACTGCCATTCTGACGAGGTCCTTTGCCTTTTTAGTTGCTGCATCGGGGAACTGCATATGCACCCAAGAGTTTTGATCCCTTATATTTGCCATTTCAAAGAGATAGGGATTTAAACCCGCTTCCTTTACAGTATTTCTGAAAAGGGGTTCATGGGTTCTTGGAGTGCAAGCAGAGACAATAATTCTATTCAAATTGTATTCCTTTATCTTTTGTTTTATAAGTTCCTGGGTATCATTGGAGCAGGTATAAATTGTATTAGTGGCAAAGACCACATTGGGAAGGGTTTTTGCATATTCCACCACTTCCGGAACATTTACAACTCCTGCAATATTTGTTCCGCAATGGCATACAAATACCCCAATTCTGGGCTCCTGCCCTGTAACATCCACTTCCTCAGGAAATACCATGGGCTTTATAAGCTGACCCTTTACATCAGCCAGCACTGAAAGTGCCTTAGAAGCAGAAGCAGTTGCCTGCATTACTGTTTCTGGAATATCCTTGGGCTCCGTGAAGGGACCTGCAATGTAAATCCCTTCCCTTTTTGTCTCCACTGGCTTGAAGGTGGAAGAGGAAGCAAAACCAAATTCGTTCAAGTCAATGCCAAATTTTTCAGCTATTTTCTTTGCATCTGAAGGAGGGCAGAGGCCTATGGAAAGTATAACCATATCATATTCTGCTTTTAATTTTCTATCATCCTCACCAAGATAGGTTACTATGATATTTTTATTTTCTGGGTTTTCCTCCAGTTTTGGAACCCTGCACCTTATATAATTTATTCCCAGCTTCTTGGCACTATCATAATATTGTTCAAAACCCTTTGAATATGCCCTCACATCCATAAAATAGATATCACATTTTAAACTCTCCCCTGCATGTTCCTTTGCCATAATTGCTTCCTTTGTGGCATACATACAGCAAACAGAAGAGCACCAGTTTCTTTCCTTTTCTCTTGATCCAACGCATTGGATAAAGGCAATCTTTTCTGGATGTTTTCCATCAGAGGGCCTCTTTACCTCTCCGCAGTAGGGACCTGAAGCAGAGAGGATTCTTTCAAATTCAATGGAGGTAACCACATTTGGAAATTTTTTATAACCCAAATCTTCCTTTTCCTCTGGTTTGTAAGGATCAAATCCAGGGGCAAGGATTATGGAACCCACATTTATTTCCAGCTCCTTACCCTTGTCTTCAAAATTTATTGCCTTGGGTTCGCATACTTCAGCGCAGATACCACAGGCATCATAATTTAACCTAATACAATTTTCTGGGTCCAGAACTGCCTTGGCTGGTACTGCCTGGGGATAGAGGATATGGGCAACTGCCCTGCTGCTCAAACCCCTATTGAATCTATCTTCAATGGGTTTGAATTCCAGATCTGTAGTAAGATCTGTAACTTTCTTTCCCACTGGGCAAATAAAATTACAGGCACCACAGGCCCAGCAGGCAGGATTTTTTGCCGAAAAGGGTGGCTCTAATTTTTTTCTTGGACCCCTTCCTGTAAAACCTAAGACCTTTCTTCCCATCCTCTCTTCACACATCCTAATGCAGAGCCCACAATTTATACAGTCCTCATTTTTCTTTTCAATCCTGGGCTCAAAGACCCCATATTCAGCAGCCAGAAGCTGGATGGTTTCAGAAGAGGGGCACCTAGCAAGCAGAAGTTCTAAAGCAATCTTTCTTACCCTTCTTACCCTCTCTGTATTAGTCAAAACTTCCAGCCCATCGCTGGCAGGGTAAGTACAGGATGCCTGGACGGATTTACTCCTTCCCTTTGCCCCCACCTCCACCACGCACAAACGGCAAGCACCATAGGGGCTCAATGCCTTATGATAGCAAAGGGTTGGAACCTTTACCCCTGCTGCTTCCACTGCTTTAATTAATTTTTGACCACCTTCAATTTCTACTTCTTTTCCATCCACAATAATCTTAATCATTTTTTCCCTCCTCTTGTTTTTGTTTTTTCCAATCCCCCACTGCAACTGGCTCCTTTAAATAGACCACTTTTTCAGGTTCAGTACCTGTTAGTTTTTTAACTGCCCCTACTTTTTCAGGGCAGACATCAAAACAGTTTCCACATTTTGTACATAATTCATAATTTATAGTATGGATAAATTTTGTTTTCCCTGATATGGCATTGGTGGGACAGTTTTTCATACATAATAGACAGCCCACGCACCTGTCTGGATCAATCCAGTATTTAATTAAACTTTTACAGGATCTGGCAGGGCACGCTTTCTCTTTAATATGGGCTTCATATTCTTCTTTGAAATATTTAAGAGTAGTTAAAACTGGATAGGGCAAACTGTTTCCCAGACCACAGAGGGATCCATCAATTATGGCTGCACAGAGTTCTTCTAAATATTCAATATCTCTTTCCTTGCCTTTTCCTTCTGTAATCCTTGTTAAAACCTCCAGTAAAGCCCCTGAACCTTCCCTGCAGATGGTGCATTTTCCACAGGACTCATCATTGGTAAATTGTATAAAATATTTTGCTACATCCACCATGCAAGTATCTTCGTCCATTACAATCATACCACCAGAACCCATCATTGAACCCAGGGAAGTTAAAGTTTCAAAATCCACAGGTGTATCCAGATATTTTTCTGGGATACAGCCACCAGAAGGACCACCCGTTTGAACTGCTTTAAATTTTTTCCCCTTTGGAATTCCACCACCTATATCATAAATCATTTCCCTCAAAGTTATACCCATAGGAACTTCCACAAGGCCCGTGTTATTTACCTTTCCTACAAGAGAAAATATTTTAGTCCCTTTGCTTTTTTCAGTGCCAATGCTGGCATACCAGTCACCACCCCTTAAAATGATAACAGGTACATTTGCCAGGGTTTCCACATTATTTACCACTGTGGGTTGATCCCATAAGCCCTTTTCAGAAGTCCTGGGAGGTCTCTGCCTGGGTTCTGGGTTTTTACCTTCAATGGAATGCTGCAGGGAAGTGGTTTCTCCACATACAAAGGCACCTGAACCTTCCCTTATTTCAATGTCCAGACTAAAATTTGTTCCCAAAATATTTTTCCCTAAAAGTCCATATTCCTTTGCCTGCTGAATTGCCTTGGCTGCTCTCTGCACTGCCAGGGGATATTCTGTTCTTATATAAATAAATGCCTGATCTATATCACAGGCGTAGGAAGCAATTATCATACCTTCAATTACAGAATGGGGATCTGTTTCAAAGACAGACCTGTCCATATAAGCGCCGGGATCTCCCTCATCACAATTACAGATTAAATATTTTGGTTTAACCTTCTGTTTGAAACAAACTTCCCATTTCTGGCCCGTGGGAAATCCAGCACCACCCCTTCCCCTCAATCCAGATTTTTTTATCTCTTCTATGACTTCTTCTGGCTTCATTGAGGTTAGAACCTTTTCCAGGGCAGCATAACCATCTCTGGCAATATACTCTTCAATGTTTTCCGGATCAATGATTCCTTTATTTCTTAAAACAATAAGCATCTGTTTCTGGAAGAAGGGAATTTCGCTCAAAAGTTTAATGGGCTCCTTCTTTTCTGGGGGCGTAAACATAAATTTTTTTACAGGCCTGCCTTTTAAAAGGTGTTCCTCCACCAGATACCCTATTTCCTGCTCATTTAAAAAACCATAAAAAATATCGTCTGGTTTTACAACCATTATAGGACCCTGCCCACAAAAGCCATTACAACCAGTTATAACCACAGAAACTTCATTTTGAAGGTTGTGTTTTTTTATTTCCTTCTCCAGGGCATCCTTTATTCTAAAGGCACCCCCCGCCACACAACCTGTCCCAGTACAAAGCATAAGTTCTATTCTTCTTGTAGCCATATTCTAACCTCCTTTTTCAGAGCCCACACCAAGGGCATATTCAGCTACAATTTTTCCTTCCAATAT
Organism: Thermoanaerobaculia bacterium; assembly: GCA_037478515.1. GTDB lineage: Bacteria > Acidobacteriota > Thermoanaerobaculia > UBA2201 > UBA2201 > JBBFMJ01. The sequence continues at coordinate 16,020 of JBBFMJ010000001.1, read as the reverse complement.
ATGTTCTTTAAAAATCTTTTTGACTTTATCTCTGCTAAGGGTTATGTATTTTACTGGAGCTGCACCTTTTATCTCTACCGTTGCCATAGGTTCCTTTGAGCACAAACCAGCACACCCGGAAGTGGTTATTTGAATGTCTCTGGCATTGTTTTTTTCCACCTCTTCAAGAAATTGTTCCACTATTTCCCTTGCCCCTGCTGCAATTCCACAGGTTCCCATATGGACAATTACTTTCCCTCTGAATTCTCCATCTCTTAAATAAAGTTTAGACCTTGCCTCTTCTCTTTTTTTCTTTAAATCTTCAAGGGTTAGCTTTGGCATATTATGAAGCCTCCTTGTATTTTTTAATTATGTCAGGCACATCCTTGGGGAGAAGTTTTCCATAGACAGTATCATTGACCATTATTGCAGGAGCCAGACCACAACAACCAATGCAGCGAACTGATTTTAAAGTAAAGAGCATATCTTTTGTGGTTCCCCCTTCCGGAATATCCAAAACTTCCTGAAACTTTTCCATCAGACGATCTGCTCCCTTCACATAGCAAGCAGTTCCGGTGCATACATTTATTAAATTCTTTCCCCTAGGGGTTATGCTGAAGGCACTGTAAAAGGTTGCTATTCTCATAATATTTATTAAAGGTGTGCCTGTCTCTTCAGCCACATATCTTAAAGCATTTTCTGGAAGGTAATAATAGGTGGCATTTATTTCCTGAAGTATGGGCATCAGGAATCCTTTTCTGTTCTTATGTTTGGCTACAATTTCCTTTACCTTTTCAAATTTGGGATCCAGTTTTGTCCTTTCTATTTTTAAGGGCTGGACTTTAAAATAGACAGGGCAGTTTTCAATACAACTGCCACAGCCAGTGCACTTTTCTTCATCCACATATCTTGGATTCTTTTTAATCCTTATTTTAAAATTTCCCTTTTCCCCTTCAACCCTTTCAATGGATGCCATGGAAATAACTTCAATATCCTTATGCCTTCCAATTGAAACAAGACGGGGAGCCATAGTACACATAGCACAGTCATTGGTGGGGAAGGTTTTATCCAGCATAGCCATAACTCCACCAATGGCTGAGTCCTTTTCCACAATATAGACCTTTATTCCTGATTCAGCCAGGTCTAGGGCTGCCTGCATTCCCCCAATCCCTCCACCCACTATCATTGCTGCTCCAACCTTTTGTTCAATCATATTTAATATCCCTCCTTATTTCAAATTTTAGGCAACCTTTGCTTCTTTTTCTTCTTCCATCTTAATGGCTCTGTCTTTTACCCCTTTAAAGTAAAGACCAAGAGGATGGTAGAGGAGGTGGGCAAGCTTTCCAAAGGGAAGTTCTTTGAGCATCAACGGGGCTAAAATCAAAATATGAGCAAGAAACATATAGTGGGATGCCTTTTCCATTTTTACATATCTAAAGATATGGATAAGTATTCCGCTTAAAGCCACAAGAAAACATAAAATTGGAAGGGACCAATCAGAAAAATCGCTCTTTTTGTGTATCTCTTCCTTCTTTGTTATTCTCCCTAATATCATAGCAGTACTTCCATAAAGCATCAGGATTGTAGCAATGTAGCCAAGCCATCTTTGAGGATGGTAGATGGGATAAATGGCATCGGTCTGGAAAAATTTCAAAAAGAAAAATACAATTATTGAAATCAAAAGAAAGCCAGCAAAAAGGGTTACGTGCCTTGTCCACATACTCTTTTCCTTGCATTCTTTGAATTTTTTCTGGGTAAGTCCAAGGATTAAGAAATTTTTAAGTTCTGAAAGGTAAAGGGAGAAGGGAATTTTAAGGGCACTATTCCTTTTCATTGTGAAATACCACATCCTCATCCCGTTGGTTATGAGTATAATTAAAGGCAAAAGGAAGAAAGCATAGGTAAAATAAAACATTATTTTAGTTGTTCCAAAGACATGGCCTAAATTTGAATCACTCATCTCCGAAGGGGTCATTTTTAATAGGTCAGAAAAAGAGATACCCACTTCTTTTATGTGATAATAGGCAATCAATCCAAAGATTAAAGCAATGGAAAAAAGATAAAGCCCAATTTTAAAAATCCAGTATTTATTAAAAATTGAGGAAATCCCAGTCCAGTCATAAACAGAGGAGAGGTATTTTCTGATGGTATTCATCGATTCCCCTGGTTCTGCTTTCTGGGGACAATTGGCTGAGCAGTCCCCACACCAGTGACAGATCCATGGCTCAACCATAGATATTAATTTATCTTTCTCCCCCACATGGACCATTTGAATAGGCCTTCTTGGAAAAGAAGTGGTCTCGTCTGCCATAGGACAGGAAACTGTGCAGGTTCCACAGTTATAACAGAGACGACCATCAAACTTACCATACTTTTTTACTAACTGGGATAGGTTGGGATAAATTACGCTTTTCATATCCAAAATATTTTATATGAAAAAAATTCTTTGTCAAGTGCTTTTTTTCACAAAGCAATTTAGAAGAAGGCAAGAAATAATTGATTTTATTCCTTTATTGTAATATGCTCAAAAAGTAAAATATTAAAATTTTTCGAGAGAAAAAAAATAAATTTTTTCATCAATTTTAGGTATAAATGAAAATTTAAAATTGAACTAAAAAATTACAAGTTTTTTCGTCTTCTCATTTGCTTATTAAATTTTTAAATTCAAAATTTTTTTTAATTTACTTTGTGCTTTATTAATAGAAAATTTAAATATCATAATTCTTCAATCATTTCTATTTTAAATTCTCCAGAAAATCCATTTGCTTTTTATAAAAAAAATGTGTTAAATTTATAAGAATTAAAAATGAAAAATAAGAGAATTATTTCTGTTTCATCAGGGAAGGGGGGAGTTGGCAAAACAACTTTTGCCATAAATTATGCCTTGACTTTAAGTCAGTATGGTAGAACTATTTTAATTGACCTGGATACGGGTACTTCTTCCATAAGAAATGTTCTGGATGTTCAGATAGAAAAGGACTTATACCATTTTTTCAAAAAAAACAATCTTCTGGAGGAATGTCAAAACAGAATACCTTCAAAATGGGACCCAGAAGGAAGGTTTAAGGAATTTTCTTTCATACCTGGACCTGCCCATTTCATTGATGAGATATCCAATCTCACCACAAAAAACAAGAAAAAACTCATAGATGCCATTAACAATTTGGATGCAAAATACATCGTCTTGGATTTAAAGGCAGGGCTTGACCCAAATGTAATTGATTTTCTTCCCTTTTCTAATTCAGGGATTTTAATCTTTACACCCCATTTACCCGCTGCCACTATGGCTGCCTCAGACATTGTTAAAGCAATTCTTTTCAGAAAACTCAGGATAATTTTCCACCCCTCATCTCCTCTTTATAATCTAATAAAAGGAGGGGCTTCCCTTTCAAAACTTATAAATTCTCTAATTGATTCCGTGGAGGACACCTATGATACATCCATTCAAAATTTAGATGCTTTCCTTATTGATTTAAAACATGCCTTGGGAGACCATCCAATTATTGAAATAATTCAAAATATTTTAGAATATTTTCAGGTATTTTATGTGCTCAATATGTTTAATGGAATTAAAAATTCCTATGAAAAAGCAGTTCAACCCTTTGTAGTAAACCTTGCCAGGAATGTATCTTCCAGATTTAATTCTACAAATCTGGGATGGATCGTGGAGTCCGAAGAGATAAACAGGGCAAATAGTTTGGGAATACCTGCAATAATATATCAAAAAGAGAGAAGAACCCCTGATAAAATATCTGAAGAAATAAATAAGTTATCTTACATATATCTTGGACTAAAAACTGAAAAGACAAAGAAAAAGGAAATACCTGCAAAATATGAAACCGAAGAGCCAAATTTCATACTAGACAGGCAACTTACAACCCTTCAAAAAATGTATGAAGATTTAAAGGGACAAAATTTTAGATACAACTTTGAATACATCTGCCACAGAACCCTTTACCTTATGAGGAGTAAAAGGGTTCAGGATTTTGGAGATTGTAAGATTTTTACACCGGAAGAGTTTCTGGCTTTTATTTATAACAAAGTATCACAGACAAAATAAAAGGGGGAAGTATGGATTTTGAAGGTTTTGAAACAATTTGCGTCCATTCTGATGGAAAGGGAGATGAAAAATCCGGGGCTGTAATAACCCCAATTTATCAAACTTCTATTTTTAAATTCCCTTCTGCTGAAGAAGGGTCCAGAAGATTTTTAACGGGAAAGGGATATATTTATACCCGATTAAAAAATCCCACTGTGGAACAGTTGGAAAAAACACTCTCAAAGTTGGAAAAGGGTGAAGTGGGTCTGGCAACAGCCACAGGTATGGCTGCTGTCTCAACTTTATATTTCTCCCTTTTGAGCAAGGGAGATCATATAATTGGAACTGATTGCCTCTATGCCCCTTCAAGGGTCATTATGGAAAAGGAATTTTCACGCTTTGGTGTTGAATCTTCCTTCATAGATACTTCAAATTTAAAACTGGTAGAAAAAGCGGTAAAAAAGAATACTAAACTGATATATATTGAAACTCCAGCAAATCCCACCCTTAAAATGACAGATATTGAAAAATGTGCAGAGATAGCCCATAAAAATGGGGCTTACCTTGCTGTGGATAATACTTTTTCAAGCCCTATTCTTCAAAATCCCATAGATTTTGGGGCAGACATTGTCTTGCATTCCTTAACAAAATATATAAATGGTCATTCCGATGCTTTAGGGGGAGTATTAATTTTTAAAGACAAAGATCTGGGAGAAAGGGTCAGGAAGGTTTTGCTTAATTTAGGTGGAACAATGGATCCCCATCAGGCATGGCTTATCCTCCGAGGTGTAAAGACCCTACCTTTAAGAGTTTTAAAAGCCCAGGAAAATGCCAAAAAGATTGCTTCCTTTTTGGAAAAACAGCGGGCAGTAGAAAAAGTATTTTATCCAAGTTTAAAATCCTTTCCCCAAAGGGCACTGGCAAAAAAACAGATGAAGGGTCCTGGGGCTATGATATCTTTTATTTTAAAGGGTGGATATGAGGCAGGAGTTAAACTTATGAATAATTTAAGAGTCCCTGCCCTGGCTGTCTCCTTGGGAGGCATAGAATCCCTCATCCAGCACCCTGCTTCAATGACCCATTCTGGTCTTTCAGATAAGCAGAGAGAAGAGGCAGGGATATCCAATGGGCTTGTGAGATTATCCGTGGGATGCGAGGATGTAAATGATTTAATTGAAGACCTTGAAAGAGGGCTATCCTTATGTTTATAAAATTTATAAAAGAAAAGGAAGAAATTAAAATAAGACCCAATAGAATATTTTGCCTCACAAGCAATTACAGGGAACATATTAAAGAAATGGGGAAGGAAAAGGACTCCCCTGCCCTTTTTATAAAACCCTTATCGGCACTGGTGCTGGCTGAAGGAAAAATGGAAAGGATTCCAAAACCTGATTTTGCAAAACTCCTGCACCATGAGGTAGAAATAACCCTGCTCTTTACGGGAGAGGAAATTGGATACGGGGTTGGGCTGGATCTTACTCTAAGGGATCTGCAAAAGGAACTGAAAGAAAAGGGGAAACCCTGGTTTCTGGCAAAAGGGTTTGACTCCTCTGGACCCATCTCAAACTTTTATGAAATAAAAAATGAAAAGGATCTAAAGATCAAATTATTTGTAAATGGAGTTTTAAGGCAGGAGGGCTCTTTTAAAGAAATGATTTTAAAACCCAGAGAAATAACTAAATTTATAAGTCAATTTATCCCCTTAAAAAAGGGAGATATAATCTTTACAGGAACCCCTTCCGGGATTGGAGAACTGAAAAAGGGAGATATTGCTGAAGCGGCTCTCTTTGAAAAGGACAAAAAGATAACTTCCTTTCAAGTTAAAATAACATAGTGCAGAAAGTAAAAAAGATTTTTGAAGATTACTTTAAAGAATGGATTTATCTTTATCCCCTTGAAGCCTCCTACTTGGGATTTAATATACTGGAAGAAATTGAAGAAATCCCTGTGCCAATATCTGAAGAGTTCAGGGAAAAAGAAAAATCTATTTACAAAAAATATTATGAAATTTCAAAAAAACTGGAAAATACCTCTGATGAAAAACAAAAAATTTACATGGATGCCTTTAAATTTACTCTGGAAATTTCTTTAAAGGAACTTGAATTTCCAGACCATCTGCTCCCAATAAACCATTTTTATTCCTTTCATTTGCTTTTTCCATCCATTTGCTCAGGGCTGAATCAAAGCTTTAAGGAAAAAAGGGATTTGGAAATATTCTACAAAAAGATCCATTTTTTCCAAAGATGGGCAAAAGAGGTAATTTCAAACCTTGAAAAAGGGATGAGTTTAAAAATAAACCTACCCCTGCCCGTGGTGGAAAAGATAATTTCTCAGATGGAATTTTTTTTGAAGAAAAATAAAAATCAAAATCCTTGCTTTAAACCAATTTTTATAATGGAAAAGGAGTACAGAGGAAAAGAAAAAAGGAAGGAGATAGAAAGGGTTGAAAAAGAAATCAGAGAAAAAGTGCTGGTTTCCTATGAGGAAATTTCAAGTTTTTTAAAAGAAAAGTATATAAATAAATGCAAGAATGAAACTGGATTTTTTAACCTGCCTGATGGAGTATTATGGTATAAAGCCAAAATTTTAAAATACACTACCTTAAAACTTGAGCCAGAAGAAATTTATCAGGAAGGCATAGAAGAATTAAAGGAATTAAAAGAAAAAAATAAAATTTTAAAGGCAGAGGAATTTAATTTAAAAGAGCCCCTGGATTTTTTAAGGAAATACAGCAAAAATTTAAAACTTAAACTGGCTAAATATTTTTATAAAATACCTAAAAGAGATTTCAAGATAATTCCTGCGGAAAAATTTAAAGAAAGAAGTGCCCCACTGGGGGAATATTTTTTGGGTGGAATAGATGAAAGGGAAAAGCCCATCTTTTACTTAAATTTAAAATTGGCTAAAAATAAACCTTTGGGTGAAATTCTGGCTATCTTTTTCCATGAAATTATGCCAGGTCACCACCTTCAACTTTCCCTTCAAAGAGAAAATAAAAAACTTCCTTCCTTTTTAAGATACCATTTTTTTGACAGTTTTGTGGAAGGCTGGGCTCTCTATTCTGAAAACCTTGCCTGGGAGATAGGACTTGTGAAAGAGGAAAGTTACAAAAAAGCAGTATTGAAAAACCAGATCTGGCGAACTTTAAGATTGATTTTAGATACTGGAATACATCTTGGAAAAATAAAAAAGGAAAAAGCAATGGAAATCTTAATGAAAGAAGGAAAATTCACAAAAAAACATTCGGAAATTGAAGTTTTAAGGTATGCAGTCCTTCCAGGTCAAGCATTGACTTACAAAGTCGGGGAGAAATTCTTTCTAAAACTAAAAGAAGAAGCACAAAATAAATTTAGAGAAAAATTTAATATAAAAGATTTTCATAATGTTCTGCTTGAAGATGGGTCCTTACCCCTTCCAATTCTTGAAAAAAAATTTAAAATGTGGATTAAAAATATATAATCTCAGCTAACTTCTAAGGAAATATCCAGAGCAGGGGCAGAATGGGTTATGGCACCCACAGAAATAAAATCTATTCCAGTTTGAGCATAGTCCTTTACATTCTGTAAATTTATACCCCCAGAAACTTCCAGGGGCACTTTCTTTTGAACCATTTGAACTGCTTTCTTTACATCTTCCAAAGAAAAATTGTCCAGCATTATCCTGTTTACATTAAGAGAAAGGGCTTCCCTTAGCTCTTCCAGATTTCTTACTTCCAGAATTATTTCGACCTTTTCACCATAAAACTCCCTTGCCCTCTGGACTGCTTTTGAGAGGGATTTAGTAACAGCCAGGTGATTATCCTTTATCATAATTGCCTCTGAAGCACTCATCCTGTTATTCTTTGCCCCCCCTACCCTTGTGGCGTATTTTTCCAGATATCTCCATCCAGGGGTTGTCTTTCGAGTATCCAGAAGGGTTACCCCTGTACCCTGGAGCAAAGTTACAAATCTACGGGTTAAGGTGGCTATTCCAGATAGTTTTTGAAGAAAATTTAAAGCAATCCTCTCCGAAGATAAAATCCCCAGTGCAGAACCTTCAATAATGGCAATCTGGGAACCCTTCTGGACCACATCCCCGTCGTGTGCCATTGGAGTTACAGATATATTTGACATCCTGTATTGAAAAATATAAGGCAGAAGAGGTATCCCGCAAATTACACCTGTGGCTTTGGCAATGAGCTTTGCCATAAGATTTTCAGAGGAAAGACAGATGGCTTCAGAGGTTATATCTGGAAGGTCTTCTGTGAAGGCAAGGGGAAGTAAATTTTCTAAGTTTTCAATTAAAGCAAATTTCTGGCTCATCCTATTCTTCTATATCAAATTTAACACCTTGAGCCAGAGGAAGAGTGGTACCATAATTAATTGTGCAGGTCTGCCTCCTCATATATGCCTTCCAGGAATCAGAGCCAGCTTCCCTTCCACCACCAGTGTCCTTTTCCCCACCAAAGGCACCTCCAATCTCTGCGCCAGAAGTTCCAATATTTACATTGGCAATTCCACAATCAGAGCCTTCTGGGGATAAAAAGAACTCTGCATTTTGTAAATTATTTGTAAAAATTGCAGAAGATAAGCCCTGAGGCACTCCATTGTGTATTTTTATAGCTTCTTCAAGAGTTTCAAAGGGCAAAAGATATAAAATTGGAGCAAAGGTTTCTTCTTTGACTATTTCCATATTTGGGTTTGCCAGAACTATGGTGGGCTCCACAAAATATCCTTCCCTTTCAATTACTCTTCCACCATAGAGGATTTTCCCACCTTGCTTTTTAATTATTTCAATGGCTTCCTTGTAGGTATCCTGAGCACCCTTATTTACCAGAGGTCCCATTAAAATACCTTCTTCCCAGGGATTCCCGATCTTTACACTGGAATATGCCTTTATCAACCTTTCAGAAAATTTATCCAGAATGGATTTTTGAATTATAAGACGCCTTAAAGTGGTGCATCTTTGTCCTGCGGTACCCACAGCTGCAAAGAGGACTGCCCTTAATGCCAGATCTAAATTTGCATCTTCCATCAAAATAATTCCATTATTCCCACCCAATTCCAGGATTGTCTTTCCAAATCTGGATGCCACCCTTTCTGCAACCCTTTTTCCCATAGCGCAGGAACCAGTAAAGGAAATAAGGGGTAATCTACTGTCATTTATCATTTTTTCACCCACCACAGAACCTTTTCCAATACAAAGGGTAAAAATTGAGGAAAGCCCATTTTCCTTCATAACTTTATCACATATTTTTTGAACAGCAATGGCAGTAAGGGGGGTGTCAGAAGCAGGCTTCCATACCATGGTATCCCCACAAACAGCAGCAATACAGGCATTCCAGGACCAGACAGCCACTGGAAAATTAAAGGCAGTGATTATTCCAATTACCCCTAAGGGGTGCCACTGCTCCATCATTCTATGATTTTCTCTCTCAGAAGCAATGGTTAAGCCATAAAGTTGCCTGGAAAGCCCCACTGAAAAATCAGCCATATCTATCATTTCCTGGACCTCCCCAAGCCCTTCTGTCTTTATCTTTCCCATTTCATAAGTTACAAGAAGGCCTAAGGGCTCTTTATATTCCCTCAACTTTAGTCCCAACTGTCTTATAATTTCACCCCTTTTTGGAGGGGGAACTTTTCTCCATTTTAAAAAGCTTTCGTGTGCATTTTTTACCACTTCTTCATAGTCCTCTTCACTTGCTTGAAGCACCTTTGCAATTACTTTTCCATTGGCAGGATTTTCTGAAACCAGCTCGCCACCCTTTGGATTTTTTATCCAGTCCTTACCATATACCCCAGAATTTAAATCTTCAAATTCAAAAAAATCTAATACTTTTTTAATGTCCATATTACCTCCTTAAAATTTTGCTTATTATAACACAAAATTAAATTAATTTTTTTAAATTTTCCTTTATCAAAAGCAATTCAATTATATTTTTAAATAAAAAATGAAGGGTGTCCACGCTCAAAGATACTTTTTTATAAGGGATATAGGGCAATTTTTTAAATAGTTTTAAAAAATCATCCCTTGGAATAATGTTTTCCATCACTTTCCAGTCAACTCGGGGCTTTATTTTACACCTTAGGCCACACATAATCATTACAAATCTACTGTCTTGAAAATTTACAGGCATAAGTACCCTTGCAAGGGAAGCATGACAATAAAAAATCTGAGGGGTATTATTTCCTTTAATCTTCTGCAAGTGTTCCTCATACATTCTATTGCAGAGTTTTAGCCCCTCCTCCTTTTCCCTTATCTTAATACACAAGGGATTTTCATTTATTGTCTTTTGAATCTTTTCATCCCAGCTTAAAATAAAATTGCAAACAGAAAGATTTAAAAGCTTTGATAAATTAAAAAGAAATTCTTTCCATTCTCCAGCCGAAAAATAATCTTTGAGGCCTTCAGACATTAGAAATTTTCCTCCAGAAATTTTTCAATTTTTTTTATGGTATCCCTGCACTCTTCATCAAACTTGACACCATACCTAAAATTTAAAGAAAAACCTTCAATGGGTGCTTCATTTACAATCTTCCCTCTTATGGATATATTTTCCAATTCTTTAACACCCTGAAATGTCCACCAGTATGTCTTTCCAATTGGTAAATTCCCCTGAGTTTCAATGAGCATACCTCCTTTATTTAAATTCAATGCTACACAGGTCTTAAAAGAGGTAAATTTATCTTCTCCAACTCCCAAGTGCATCCTTACCAGATATCTTCTGGAAATCCTTTTCTTTAAATTTAGGCAGTTAGCTATTGCATCTTCCAGTTCTTCTACCTTAAAGGGCTTTAAAATAATCTTTTTTATAGGTCCCAAAGGTTTAAGATTGGAAGAAGTTGAGGATATTATTATTCCTTTTAGATTTGAAATTTTAAGCTGATTTAATATCTGGTTTATAAAGATTAAAAAGGAGCTGGAAGAAGGGTCTTCTTCTGCGATAAATAGGTCAAAATTATCCTTTGCCAGTCTCTGAAACCCATTTTCAAAATTTTCTTCAAAGGTCAAATTAAAGTCCTTTCTTCTTAAAATTTCAACTTTTTCCCAGGGAATTTTAGAAGATTTGGATATAATAATTATTTTAAACATATTACATTCTAAAAACTCCAAACTTGTGGTCTGGGATGGGGGCATTCAAAGATGTTTCCAGCAAAAGCCCAAGAATTTTTCTTGTCTCATATGGAAGGATAATCCCATCATCCCATAACCTGGCAGTGGAATAATAGGCACTTGATTCATATTCATACTTTTCCAAAACAGGTTTTCTCATCTTTTCTTCTTCTTCTTTTGAAAGCTCTTCCCCTTTTGCTTTAAGCTGTTCCCTTTTAACTTGTACTAAAACATCTGCTGCCTGTTCCCCACCCATAACTGAAATTTTAGATGTAGGCCACATAAATAAAAACCTTGGGTCATAAGCCCTTCCACACATTGCATAATTTCCTGCCCCATGGGAGGCCCCTACAATTACTGTAAACTTTGGAACCTGTGCAACTGCAACAGCATGGACCATCTTTGCCCCATCCTTTGCAATCCCTCCATGTTCATATTCCTTTCCCACAATAAATCCAGTTATATTCTGTAAAAAAATCAGTGGAATTTTCCTTATGGCACAGATTGAAATAAAATGGGCACCCTTTTGGCTTGATTGGGAAAACAAAACTCCATTGTTTGCCACTACCCCTACCAGATAACCATAAAGGCGAGCAAAACCACAAACCAATGTTGGACCATAATATTCTTTAAATTCAGAAAACTTGCTTCCATCAAAGATCCTTGCAATAATTTCCCTTATATCAAAGGGTTTTTTTAAATCCCTTGGAATAATCCCTAAGATTTCTTCTGGATCATAATAGGGTTCTTCTGGCTCAATTCTATCCAAGGGAAATTTCTGGGGCTTTGGAACACCTTCCATTATGTTTCTCAAAAGTGCTATTGCATGCTCATCATTTAAAGCATAATAATCAGAGACCCCTGAAATTTTACAATGAACATCTGCACCGCCAAGTTCTTCAGGTGTAACATCAATTCCAGTTGCTGCTTTGACCAATGGAGGACCACCAATAAAAATTGTCCCTTCCCCTTTAACAATTATTGTCTCATCTGACATTGCTGGTTGATATGCACCCCCTGCTGTACAGGATCCCATAACAGCACTTATTTGTGGGATATTTAAGGAAGACATAACTGCTTGGTTGTAAAAAATTCTTCCAAAATGTTCCTTATCTGGAAAAGTTCCTTCTTGAAGGGGCAAAAAAATTCCACCTGAATCCACCAAATAAATGCAGGGAAGGCGATTTTCAATTGCAATTTCCTGTGCCCTTATATGTTTTTTTATTGTAATTGGAAAATATGTCCCACCCTTTACAGTGGCATCATTTGCAACAATCATAACTTCCTGCCCGCATACCCTTCCAATTCCAGTGATAATCCCTGCCTGGGGTGCTTGATTTTCATACATTCCATAGGCAGCAAGGGGATTTAGTTCTATGAAAGGTGAACCAGGATCCAGGAGGGCATCTATCCTTTCCCTAACAAGCATTTTTCCCCTTTTTACATGCTTTTGTCTTGCTTCTTCATGTCCCCCTTTTTTTACTTCTTCTAAGATTTTTAAATACTCTTCAATTTTTTCTTTTTGATACTTATAATTTTCTTTAAACTCTTCAGAAGAAGTATTTATCTTTGATTCTATTCTAAACATGGGACTGCTTTATACCCATAGGCAATTACACCAGATTCGCCACCTTCTTGAATCTTTCTAAATTCAATCTTTACTTTATTTCCAATTTTTAAATCCTCTTTTGTAAAATCTGCAAAGGGCATTAAAAGTTTTACATCCTCTATAAGTTCAACAATTAAAATTCCATAGGGTTGAAGATCTGAAAAAGCAGGGTGGCCTGTATGTATGACTGTCCAAGACAAAATTTTTCCTTCTAAGGGCAAATTTATAGTTTCAAATTCTTTTGCCCCACATTTTGGACAAATGAGTCTTGGTGGAAACAAAATCTTTCCACATTTTTTACATTTCCCTGCCTCCATACGATATTTTTGTGCTTTTTCTCTCCAGACAATAGGTGGAGTAATCATTTTTTCACCTCCCAAATTGTTACAACTGAAGAGGCACCAGTGCCTCCCATATTTTGACATAGCCCAATTTTTGCTCCTTCAACTTGTCTTTCTCCTGCTTCTCCTGTAAGTTGTTGAAAAATTTCACATACTTGAGCAACACCTGTTGCTCCTACTGGATGTCCCTTTGCTTTCAGCCCACCAGAAGTATTTACTGGAATTTTCCCACCCAATTTTGTTTCACCTTTTAAAATCAACTCCTGCCCTTTTCCTTTTTCAGCAAAACCCAATGCTTCATAAACCATAATCTCTGCAATTGTAAAGCAGTCGTGGACTTCTGCAACACAGATATCTTTAGGGGCTATATTTGCCATTTTATAAGCCCTCTCTGCTGCCTTTGAAACTGCTCCCAAAAATGTAATGTCTTCCCTTTGATAGAGGGCAATTGTATCTGATGCCTGCCCAAAACCTTTGAGCAAAATATATGGCTTTCCGATTTTTTCTGCCTTTTCCTTTGTAGTTAATACAATTGCAGCGGCTCCATCTGTAATTGGGGAACAATCCAAAAGATGCAATGGCTCTGCCACCATCGGGGATTGTAAAACCTGTTCTTTTGTAATTTCAAAGGGAAACTGGGCATAGGGATTAAATTTTCCATGGAAATGGTTTTTGACTGCAACCATTGAAAGGGCATCCCTTGTTGTTCCATATTTTTCCATATGGGCAGTTGCCATCAGTGCATAAAGCCCTGGAAAGGTTGCACCAAAGAAAAGTTCATAGGAAGAATCAGCAGCAGTTCCTAAAGCAATTGTGGCATTTCCACCGGAGATATCTGTCATTTTTTCAACCCCTCCAACTAAAACTGTTTCATAAAATCCACTGGCAATGGCATAAACCCCTTGGAGGACTGCAGCTCCACCAGAAGCGCAAGCAGATTCAATCCTTGTGGCGGGAATGGGATTTTTCCCTAAATAATCAGCCATAAGGGCACCCAAGTGTTCCTGTTCATTGAAGAGCCCAGAAGACATACATCCCACATATAAAGCATCAATTTCCTCAATTCCTGCTTTTTCAATTGCCTTCAAGGATGCTTCTACAAAAAGATCCCTTAAAGATTTATCCCAGAGCTCTCCAAATTTTGTTAAACCATAACCTAAAACTGCAATTTCTCTCATATCTCCCCCTAATCTTCCTTTAATTTTAAAATCTTTTTTCTAAACTTTGCATATGTACCATAATCAATGAAGAATAATTTTTTATCCAAATAATCCCTTGTCTTTGGAGCAAGGTTTTGAACTTCTTTTATCCTTTCAGTTACAGTAAAGATAAACCCATCTGAACCAGCACCTGAGCCAAAGGAAACCATAAAAATTTTATCCCCTGGTTTTGCTTCATCCAGGATTGCAGTAAGCCCCATAGGAGATGAACCAGAATAGGTATTTCCAAGGGTTGGAACCAGGAGTCCTGTCTTTAACTGTTCTTCTTTAAATCCAAGCTTTTTTCCAATTGTTAGTGGAAACTTCCCATTGGGCTGATGAAATACAGCATATTTGAAATCCTCTGGCTTTAAATTTGATTTTTCCAGGAGTGCTTTGGCGCAGGAATAAATATGATGAAAATATGCTGGCTCACCAGTAAACCTGGAGCCATGCCTCGGGTAATGTTGATATTCCCTTCTCCAAAAATCAGGGGTGTCTGTTGTATAAGAATGCGTAAAGTTTACCTCTGCAATTACATTTTCAGAGCCAAAGATAAAAGAGGCAGCCCCTGCAGCAGTGGAATATTCTAAGGCATCAGATGGGGCACCCTGTGAAGTATCAGCCCCTATACCCATTCCATATTTAATAAGACCGGCTTTCACTTGGGCATAAGCAAGGTACATACTCTCCGTGCCTGCTTTACAGGCAAATTCAAGAGAGGAGATGTGGATATGCCCAGCTGCACCAATTGCATCAGCCACAACAGTCCCTGAAGGTTTTACAGCATAAGGATGGGATTCTGAACCAATATAAAGGCAGCCAATTTCCTTTGGAGAAATCTTAGCCCTCTTTAAAGCATTTCTGGCAGCTTCCACAGAAAGAGAGATAACATCCTGATCTGGCGCTGGAACAGATTTTTGAGTAAGCCCCAAACCCTTTTTATAACTCTCAGCATTGGCTCCCCAGTTTTTTGCAATTTCTTCCACTCTTATCCTGTACCTTGGAATACAGGCACCATAGCCAACTATACCAACCATAAACCCTCCTTAAAATTTAATCTTATGATTATATCATAATTCAAAAACGTTATTTATTATTTATTTGAAATAAAAATGTAAAAATTGGCTTTGAAGGATTGGACCCTCCCTATCCCTCTTATAAATAAAAAGGCAAAATTTGACAAAGTCAGTTTATATGGGGTATAATTTTTCAAAAGGCGACGTACCCAAGTGGTAAGGGAGTGGTCTGCAAAACCACGATGCAGCGGTTCGAATCCGCTCGTCGCCTCTAAAATTTTTTAGCCGGAGTGGCGGAATTGGTAGACGCAAGGGACTTAAAATCCCTCGGAGTTTTCCCACTCCGTGCCGGTTCGATTCCGGCCTCCGGCACTTTTTTGTGGAAATATCTAACAAATCTGCTCACATATTTCTCCTTTCTATTTTTTTAAGTGCCACTAATTTATTTTTTATATGGGAAATCCTGCCCCAAAGCAGTGGATGGGAAACCTTCTTATCCTTTTTCTTTTCCTTTTCCATTTACTTTTTTATATTTTATTTAATTTTTTACTTATTAGGCATTTTTTATTATCGTCTTCCCCTGTTTTTTCTTCTCCTTTTTCTATTTCTGCTCTATTCTTCTTACCCTGAAGGTTCCCTCCAAAAGATCCTCTATTTTTTGCTCCTTTGCCTCTTTGCTCTGGCTATACTTACCACTTATTTTTTTGAAGCTTTTTACAATATTCAAATACAAAAAAGCGCC